>CAZBZH010000239.1:0-6834 GCA_964496265.1 uncultured Acidobacteriota bacterium
GAGCGACCCGGACGATCGGCGAGGTGCCCGCGAGTATGGAGTTGGCCTGGCAGGGTTGGTTTACCCTCGGCGTGCTGCTGCTCACGCTGGGCGGACTGGCCTTCACCCGCTACGCGCCCGACCTGATCCTGGTCGGGGCGCTGACCCTGCTGATCGTCAGCGGGGTGCTGACTCCATCGGAGGCCCTGGCCGGGCTGGCCAACCCGGGGCTCGCCACCGTCGGCGTCCTGTTTGCCGTCGTGGCCGGCCTGATCGATACCGGGTCGGTCCAGCAGCTTGGCCGCATCGTCTTCGGGCGGACCGCATCGCTTCACGTGGCCAAGGTGCGCATGATGGCGCCGGTCATCGCCATGAGCGCCTTCCTTAACAACACCCCGGTGGTGGCCATGATGGTGCCCGCCATCGAGGACTGGTGCCGGCGCCAGCGGATCTCGGTATCGAAGTTCATGCTGCCCCTCAGCTATGCCGCGATCTTCGGCGGCACCTGCACCCTGGTCGGCACGAGCACCAACCTGATCGTTCACGGCCTGGTGCTCGAACGGACCGACCTGGGACCGATCGGGTTCTTCGAACTGGCCTGGGTCGGGCTCCCCTTCTCGTTGGTCGCCACGGCCTTCGTCGTACTGGCCGGCCCCCGCCTGATCCCCGAACGGAAGCCCCCCCTCGATACGCCCAGCGACCCGAGAGAGTACGTCGCCGAACTCGCCGTCCAGCCGCAGAGCCCGTTGATCGGCCAGACCATCGAACAGGCCGGCCTGCGCAACCTTCCCGGCGCCTTCGTCGCCGAGATCGAGCGGGGGGATACGGTCCTGCCCGCCGTCGCCCCGACCGAGAAGCTTCAGTCCGGCGACGTGCTGGTGTTCGTCGGCATGGTCGACTCGGTGGCCGACCTGGTCAAGCTCAAGGGTCTCGCGCCGGTGGCCCACCAGCTGTTCAAGCTGGACCAACCCCGGCCGGAGCGGCGCCTGATCGAGGCGGTCATCTCGGTCAACTGTCCGCTGGTCGGTCAGACGATTCGCGAGGGCCGTTTCCGCGCTCGCTACGGCGCGGTGGTCATCGCCGCCGCCCGGGCCGGCGAACGGATCCGGCGCAAGATCGGCGACATCGTCCTGCGTCCCGGCGACACGCTGATGCTCGAAGCCCCACCCTCGTTCCTCGAACAGCAGCGCAATTCCAGGGACTTCCTGCTGGTCAGCGAACTTCAGGGCTGGACCGCCCCGCGCCACGAACGGAGCCGCTATGCGGTGTCGATCCTGGCGGCGATGGTGCTGCTGACCGCCACATCGCTGCTGAGCATGCTCGAGGCGGCCCTGCTCGCCGCCGGACTGATGATCGCGACCCGCTGCACCACCGGCTCTTCGGCCCGCTCCAGCGTCGACTGGTCGGTGCTGACGATCATCGGCGCGTCCCTCGGACTGGGCGCGGCGATGGAAACGACGGGAGCCGCTCAGGCCATCGCCGACAGCTGGCTCTCCATCGGAGGCCGCGACCCGATGCTGGCCCTCGCGGTGGTGTTCGTGCTGACCAGCTTGTTCACCTGCTTCATCACCAACAACGCCGCCGCGGTGCTGGTGTTTCCGGTGGCGCAGGCGACGGCGGCAAGCCTCGGCGTCAGCCTCTGGCCCTTCGTCGTCACGATCATGATGGGAGCGTCGGCGAGCTTCGCCACGCCGATCGGCTACCAGACCAACCTGATGGTCTACGGCCCCGGCGGATACCGCTTCGGCGATTACCTGCGGCTGGGGGTGCCGTTGGTTCTGTTGCTGGGAGCGATGACGCTGCTGATCGTGCCCAGAGTCTGGCCCCTGGTGCCCTGATACGGAGCGCGGGTTTCGGAGCGCGACGGGGCCACGACTCCGCGACTCGGGTCAGGACACCCGGACTTTCTGGTTGTTCGGCAGGAGTTCGAGCACGTAGCGCTGCAGGTCGACGGTGGTTACCGGCTTGGGCAGGAAGCGGCTGGCCCCCTGCTGCAGCAATTGGGCGATATCGCTCAGCCTCACGACCCCGGAACACACCATCACCGGCAGATCGCGCAGATCCTCCCGGCCGCGGATCACGCCGATCAGTTCCGATCCGGACAGGTCCGGCATCATGATGTCGGTCACCAGCAGATCGACCGGATTGTGCTCGATGATCGATAGCGCCGTGCGGCCGTTGGGCGCCGCCACCACGTAATGCCCCAGCGATTCGATGGCGTGGGTCATCAGCTTGAGCGAGACCGGATCGTCGTCGGCCACCACGGTCATGGGCGTGTTTCGAAACATGCGTCTCTCCCTGGTTGTGGGGAGGAATCGGCCGGAACGGCGCCAACTTGAGGCCAATTGGAGCCAAAAAGGGCGAAAGTTTAGCGACGATCACCCAGCTGGCCGAGGAGGGTCTGGGCCTGACGCTTCAGCGCGGCTTCGGGCTCCTGCTCGAGCACCTGCCGCAGCAGGCTGCGTGCCTCGCCAAACCGGCGGACCTTCACCAGGTCCACGGCGGTGTTGTAGAGGCTGACCGCCTCGTTGTGCCGCTCGACCCGCAGGAACTCCTCGCGGGCGGTCCGGGCCCGCTCGCGCAACTGGGGGTCGCGCACCACTTCCAGCAACCGGTCGAGCTGTCCCACGGCGAGGTCCAGTTCTCCCTGAGCCGCATGCTCCGCGGCCCGGTTGAACATCGAGATCTCCAGGTTGGAGCGGGCGAGGTCCGCCATCGACGCCATCTGCGCCTCGACATCCTTGCGCAGGCCCGAATCCTCGGTGCCCGCGGCGATCTGCTCCAGGCGGCAGGTGGCCTCCTCGCTGCGACCCTCGTTCATCCAGGCGACCGCCTCGGCGATCTCCGCCTGGACCAGCGAGGATTCGGCGCTTCGAATCAGTTCGTCGTCATCGCTGCGGCGACGCAGCGCCGACGCGAACAGCTCCCGGGCGGCCGCGGTGTCCCCGGACACGGCGAGCAGCACGATGCGGTCATGGAGGATGTCATCCCGCGAGGGCAGCAACATCGACGCCCGCTCCGCCGCCTTCAACGCCTCGCCGGAGACGCTCTGTTCGAACAGGAATGTCCGGGCGAAACCGGCCAGGCTCTCGGCGTTGTCCTTGTCCAACTCGAGACTGCTGCGGAACAGTCTGCGCGCCTCCCGCAGGGGCGGTGGCGTGGAGGCGAAGCGTGGGCTCGCGGGCAGGTCCCGGACGAACTGCTCGATCAACGCCCAACCGCAGCGGGCGTAGGGAGAGGGCTCGCTGCCGTCGGCCTTGATCGCCTCGCGATAGAGCTTCACCGCCTCCGGATAACGCTCCTCCTGCTCCCGCAGGTGAGCGAGGGTCAGCAACGGCCCGGGCGCCGTCGGGTCGATGGCCCGGGCGGCACGCAGGTGCTCTTCGGCGGCTCCGAACTGAATCGGAGGATGGTGGGCCAGCAGATCTCCCAGGCGGAACAACGTCTCGGCCCGCTCCAGCGCTCGGACCTCGGCCTTGTCCGGATCCAGCCGGCCGCGTAACCGCACGGTGGTCGAGCGGAAGTCGTCCAGCGGGCGCGCCACGTAGCGCTCGAGCACCCGCGCCAGCTCCTCGGCGCTCAGATCGTAGACCTGCTCGAACGCGCTCAGCGGTTCCTCGCCGTGATGGACCCGCCAGAGATAGTCGGCGAGCTTGCCCTGATCGCCGACGCCCATCATCAGGTAGTGCACCAGCGCCCATGACTGGGCGTAGAAGGTGCCCTGGCGCTTGGCCTCGTTGTACTCGGGCGAATGGGTGTTGACCGCGAAGAAGCGTTCGAAGGGCAACAGCGGATTGCGGCGCAGCCACTGGACATGGGCTTCGACCGGAAGTCCGACGTCCGCCTCACGTTCGCGAGAGCGGAACGTGCTGTACAACTCCGCCAGCCCCTCGTTGAGCCAGAGCGGCGTGTTCGGAATGTTGTTCTCGACGAAGTAGTGCAGGTACTCGTGGTAGACGACACTCAGGGAACCGGCATCGGCCGAAGCATCGACGGCGACGTAGTTGCCGTCGTGGGTCGATACGAAGTAGCCGCTGACGCTACGGGGGGCGCCCCCTTCGCCGGTCTTGTAGGCGCGGAAACTACGGTCGTTCTTGAACACGTAGATCGACGTCGGTAGCGGCGAGTGCACCCGCAGCCCCTGGGTCGTTTCCGCCAGGACCGCCCGCAGCGCCTCCAGCTTGTGGCCGATGCGCCGGGTCGTGCCGGCGGAGACGTTGCTATAGAGGGTGAAATGGTCGGTGCGCACCTCGATCCAGCGTTCTCGCTTGGGGGGGATCGCGGCGGCGTCGGGGATCAGCGTCAGGATCAGCAGCGAGAGGCAGAGCCCGGCGACCGCGCGAGCACTCGCGCGCCGGTGCGAACCGGGTGTGCCCCTGCCGGGTCGGCTCGGATCCATGCTGCCTCCACCTTCGATCTTATTCCTCCCCGGGCGAAGGGCAACGCACCGCGGCTGAAAAGACGAAAGCCCGCCCCGCGGCGACGCGGAGCGGGCTCAACGGATCTCGGGTCGGAAGTCGGGTCAGGCGTTCTTCAGATTCGCCGCGACCTCTTCCCAGTTCACGGTGTTGAACCAGGCCTCGAGGTAGTCCGGACGCCGGTTCTGGTAGTTCAGGTAGTAGGCGTGCTCCCAGACATCGACGCCGAGGATCGGCGTGCCGCCGAACATCAGCGGCGTGTCCTGGTTGGCGGTTCCGCCGGCGTGGAGCTTGCCGTCCTTGATCCCGAGCCAGGCCCAGCCGGAGCCGAACTGGCCGACGCCGACGTTGATCAGGGTCTTCTTCATGTCGGCGAAGGAACCGAACACGCTGTTGATCGCATCGGCCAGCTCGCCGGTGGGCTCACCGCCGCCGCCGGGCTTCATGATCTTCCAGAACAGCGAGTGGTTGCAGTGGCCGCCGCCGTTGTTGCGCACGGCACCGCGGATGTCTTCGGGCACCTCGTCCAGCGAGGCCATCAGATCCTCGATCGACTTGGCGGCCAGGGCCTCATGCCCCTCGAGAGCGGCGTTCAGCTTGCTCACGTAGGCGGCGTGATGTTTCCCGTGGTGAATCTCCATCGTGCGCGCGTCGATGTGCGGCTCGAGGGCGTCGAAGGCGTAGGGTAGCGAAGGCAGCTCGTGTGCCATGGAATCCTCCAAAAAGGGTCGGTCGCGTACACGGAAGAATGAGGGATTGTATCGGTCGTCGGAGTCCTTCTCAACCTTGCCGGAAAACCCCGACTGCGCCTCCGCTTTCGTAGCTTCGGCGGACGCTCTCACCGCAGGCCCGGAAAGTCCCAGAGCCCCTCCACGCGCGGTTTTCCCGGGTTCGTGGGCGACAACAAAGCCAAACGCAAATACCCCCCGGAAAGCGGGGAAACACGGCCAAAGCTCGGGGACATTCAGCTTGACGGGGCCCCGGGATGTGCGTACCGAAGACACTGCTATGACGGGAGTACTTTTCAAAGTCTACTGCTATCGCGGGAGCGACAAGCAGGTCTGGTTCGAAGTGGAAGACATGGCCTCGGGACAGGGCGTCGCCTGGTCTCCGTCGCGCAAGACCGTGATCCAGAAGGCAACCAAGCTGGGTTACGCACTGCTCGACGAGAGCAAGCCGGTGCTCAAGTTCTATCGCGCCAAGGCGAGCTAAACCGCCTCCTCTTCCCCTCCGTTCCGACCTCTTCCCTCCAGGCTGTAGCGTGCACGGCGGCGGCGTCAACACGCCACGCGGGTGCGGTACCGTGCGCGGCGTCAACACGCCTCGCGGGCGCGATACCGTGCGAGGGATCCACACGCCTCGCCGCGCCATGCCGTACGCCTCGCCGCGCTCACCGACCCACCACGAGCCGATCACGCCCGGGGCGATCGGCGCGCACCGGTCCACGCTCAGCGCAGGCCGGCCACGCTGGCGGTTTCCTGACGATGGGTGATGCGTTGGGAAGAGACGAGCCGGGAAGAGACGAGCTGGCGAGAAGCGTGGGAAGGCTTGCCGGGCAGGTCGCCGGACTCAGGTACGGTCGGTCACGATCCGGGCCAGGGAATGGACCTTGGACTGGACCTTGCGCAGCAGCACGACCGCCTCGGCGTCGAGCTCACCGTCGATCTCGAAGGTGAAGGTCTCGAGTTCGCCGTCGCCGCCGTTCCACTGGAAGATCACCGAGTCCTCATCGAGTCGAATCGGCTCGAGTTGGTCCGCTTCGAAGCGAAGCGGCTTGGCGATGACCCGCTCGACGGTCGGCAGCGCCGTGGTGTAGGACGCGCTCAGGTTCGAGCCGCATTCCAGCTCGGGGATCGCGGCATCCACCATCGGCGCCGGATCGGATTTCGGGGCCTGGAGCCGCTGCGGCGCCTCGGCCGGAGCCGGCTCGGCGGCTTGAACGCTTCCGAAGCGGGGGGCCGGGTTCGTGTCGCCGGCCGTCGGGGGGCCGATCCGGACGGAGCCCGCGACCAGGACCAGAATGACCAGCAGCGCCACGTCGCGGAAGGCCTGGACAGCGCCCATGCCGGTCTCGCGGCTGCGGCGTCTGTTCTGGTGGCTGCTGGGGTTCATCATCTCTCCTGGTCGTTGCGTCCCGTTCGTCTAGTGAAACGCTTCAACCCGAGGATGGTTGCAAGTTTTTTGGCGGGCGCCCCGACAACCCCGGCCGGGGCTCACCCGCATCCCTAGCGCTGCAGGCCGGTCAGGCGCTTCGCGGCCGGTTTTTGGCCGGAAACCGCCTGGGGAGGCACCGGTTCGCTGGGCATCGGTCCGGACAGCCCGGGCTCCGAGGAGGGCGCCGGTCCGCCCACGCTGTTGGGACAGGTGTCGTCGGCCAGCGCCTCGCGGCCCATGCCGAGAGAGCCGGTGCACTCGTTGCGCGCCCGGACCAGATAGT
>CAZBZH010000240.1:0-6826 GCA_964496265.1 uncultured Acidobacteriota bacterium
CGCCAGGTCGGCGCCCAGCCGCTTGGCGTGGAAGCGAGCCCGCTCGACGCCCCCTGCGTCCGGCGAGACGATGGTCAGATTCTTGTACCGCTGTTGTTCGATCCATTCCAGCATGACCGGAGCGGCGAGCAGATGGTCGACCGGGACGTCGAAGAACCCCTGGATCGCCGGCGCGTGGAGATCCATCGCCAGCACCCGGTTGACCCCGGCCGCCTGGAGCAGGTCGGCGACCAGCTTGGCCGAGATCGGTACACGGGGCTTGTCCTTGCGGTCCTGCCGCGCGTAGCCGTAGTAGGGAATGACCGCGGTGATCCGGGCCGCCGATGAGCGTTTGAGCGCGTCGACCGCGATCAGCAGCTCCATCAGCGCCTCGTTGACCGGCGGGCAGGTCGGCTGGATGACGAAGACGTCGGTGCCCCGAACGTTCTCCAGGATCTGGCAGTAGACCTCGCCGTCCTTGAACTGGCTCAGCTTCCACTGCCCCAGCGGGAGACGCAGATAGCGGCAGATCGCCTCGGCCAGGCGAGGGTTTCCGTTGCCGGAGAAGACCTTCAGTTCGCTCTTCATGATGATTTTCCGGTTAAAGCGATGTTCGACACCGAGAGGTGCCGGGAGAACTTACCGGTCGGGGCCCTCGGGCGCTAGGGGCGATCTAGCGCAGCAGGTCTTTCTCCTGGCTCGGGGGCAGCCCGTCGGCCGCCACGCCATACTCGGTCGGATGCACCGCCGGCGCGTGCCCCGCCTCCTCCTCATCGAGTTCGCGCAGTTCGGATTCGGCCAGGGCGACCCCCTCGTCGGCCATGACCTCCCGGTACTTGTCGATGACGCTGGCCTCGATGCGGCGCCGCGTCTCGTTGTTCAGCGGATGGGCGATATCTCGAAAGGTCCCATTCTTGCGTTTCTTGCTGGGCATTGAGACGAACAGCCCGCTCCCCCCCTGGATGATCTTGATATCGCTGACGACGAAGCAGTCGTCGAAGATGATCGAGACGAACGCCTTGAGCTTTTCCTCTTCGACCGGAAAAACCCGTACTTGGGTCACGTCCATGCTTTGCCCACCTTGCCCCAGGCTCGGCTCCCCGGCTGTCCCCGGGTGGACCCTCGCGGGCCACCCCTCCCCAGGCTGCCCTTGTAAGCCGAAGTCCTTTTAAACTCGGAACTTATGCCAACCGGCGGGCGCCAAACTAACACCCTTTTGACACGGTGTCAATCGGTTTACGCGGACTCGAAACGGGTGGCTGCACCTGGACGAAGGCTTATTCTGAACCGAACCAATCCCAGACAAGGTCGGACAGCGGGTAGATCTCGAACCCGTCGGGCGGTGCTCCCGAGGCCAACATGCCCACGTGCGGCGTGGTGCGTTCGGTCCGGCGCAGTTCGAGTTCGAGCCGGTGTCCACCCGAGCGAATCGTGAAACCCTCGGGTAGCCCCGGCGGGCCGGTGCGCTCGACGGCGATCCCCTGTCCGGACGGGGGATCGCCTTCCAGCAGCGCCTGCACCAACTCCCGAGGGCTGACCGGGCTGCCGACGATGCGCTCCAGGTCAGCGCCGGTCGGTTGGCCGGCGAAGGCCAACTTGTCCCGCACCAGGGCGATCGAGAGCCGGGAAGCATTGCCGTCGACGATCAACTGGGTGCCGCCGACCGGGGCGACCGCCTCGGCGTGCAGCCGGTCGGGAGACTCGGCGTAGAGCAGCAGCCGGAAGCGGCGGGAGCGCCCGTCCTCCCGGGTCACACGGGCCTTGTAGACCCCGATCTCAACCGGTTCCGCCCGCTCCAACCCCGGATCCTGGGGCCGCCGCAACGATCCCCGGTCCGGGCAACCCACCCCGAGGGGCAGGAGCCACAGAGCGACGGCGAGCAGCAGCGCGCGGCGGCTATTCCGGCCGGTCGCGCTCGCGCTGGGCCTCGGCACTCCGCTCCCCTTTCTGGGCAACCGCCGTTTCGACCTTGGAACGAATGGCTTCCGGATCCTCGGGCCCCGCGGCCAGCGCCCGGCGCCAGGCGTTGGCCGCCAGGGCGTTCTCACCGATGCGGCTGTAGAGGTCGCCCAGGTGCTCGAGCACCGTCGGATCGAAGGGGTGCTCCAGGGCGGCCTGCTCCAGCGGCGGACGAGCCTCCTCGAGCCGATCCAGCTTGAACAGCGCCCAGCCCAGGGAGTCGAGGTACGCTCCGTTCCAGGGGTCCGCCTTGAGGGCGCGGCGGATCAACGCGAGCCCTTCTTCCAGGTGCACTCCCCGATCGGCGAAGCTGTAGCCCAGATAGTTGAGGGCGTCGCTGTTCTCCGGCTCGAGTTCGATGGTGCGGCGCAGGAAGCGGTCGGCTTCCTCGAAGCGCAGCAGTCGCTCGTAGTACCGTCCCAGGGCAAAGGCCGCCTGGGCGTCCTTGCCTTCCGGGTCCTGCTTCTGCCAGGCGAGCAGGACCGCCTCGCCGCGCTCGGGCTGCTCCGCGTCCCGCCAGATCTCCGCGATCCGGGCTCCGATCACCGGATAACCCAGTTCCTGAAGGGCGCGCTCGAAGGACTTGTCCGCCTTGCGCAGGTTCCCCTGCTCGACGAACACCTGTCCCTCCAGCAACGCGGCAACGCCGCCGGAGCCGGCCTCGTCGAGTTGGCCCGCGACCGCCTGGGCCGCGTCGAGCTCTCCCTTGGCCATGGCGATGCGGAAGCGCATTTCGAGAGCATCGGGGTGCCGGGGATCGGCCAGGCGCTCCAGCTCTGCCAGGGCGGCGTCCGGGCGGTCCTCCTGCAGATGGATGCCGGCGATCTGCCAGTGCAGGTAGTCCCGCTGGCGCGCGTCGCCGCCGGCCATCCCGACCGCGGCTTCGGTCATCGCGGCCAGGGCTCCCTCGTGATCCCGCTGACGTGCCAGGGCCTGGCCCAACAGGGCCTGAACCTGGGGTTGGCCCGGAAGGTCCTCGGCCAGCTGCCGGGCCATCCCCGAGGCGTCGGCGAACCGGCCGGCGAAACCGTAGGCCTGAACCAGACGGGACCGCAGGGCCAGATCGTCGGGCGCCGCGTTGGACGCCCGTTCGAAGTCGTCGACCGCCTGGACGAAACGGCCGGTCTGGAGGCTGGCCTCGCCCCGCAGGCGGAACAGCGCGGGCGAGGTTTCACTCTCGTCCGCTTCACGCTCGGTCAAGGCCACCGCCACCGCCTCCCAGTTGCCGGTGCGGTCGGCGAGTTCGCTGACCAGGCCGATCAGGCTGCCCTCTTCGCCGTAGCGCACGATGAACTCGAGGGCGGTATCCAGCGCCTCACCTTCCCGGCCTTCCCGGGCCAGGAGTTGGGTCAGCGAACGGGCGATCACCACATCTCCCTGAAGCTGCTCCAACAGGCGTTTGGACGCGGCCACGGCGCCGTCGATGTCCCCGGCCTGCACCCGCAGGTTCGCCAGGTTGCGCAGGACCTCGTTCTCGACCTCATCCCGCTCGGCCAGCTTTTCGTAGAGCCGGATCGCCTCGTCCCGGTGCCGGGTGTCGCTGTGCAGGCCTCCCAGGGCGCGGCCGGCGGCAATGTCCGCCAGCAGCCGCAGGGCCTTGGGTTCCCGGTCGTCCAGCTCGAGAGCGCGACGGGCCAGTTTCTCCGCTTCCGCCCGCTGGCCGAGCCCCAGCATCAGCTGAGCGGCTTCTCCCTGGAGCTCCGCCGAGTCGGGCTGGGCCCGGCTGGCCCGGCCGATGCGGGAAACCGCCTCGCGCAGGCTGCCCTCCCGGGCGGCGACCATGGCCTCCATCAGGTGGTAGTAGGCCTCCCCCTTGCGCAGGGTCTGCTCGTCGATGGGCGGGTTGAAGCCCTTGCTCCCCTTCTTGTTTCCGCCGGAAGCCTCCTCGGCGCCGACGGCGGCAGCGGCAGGGGCGCCCCCGGAGACGAGCAGCAGGCTCAGACCGACGGTGAGGGTGGCGATTCGCTTGATGTTCAAAAGCACGTAGGCTCCGTGTGGAGAGTCGGGCGACGTTCGTCGATCAGGGGCGAAAGCGATCGAGAATCGGCGCGAAATCTATTCTACCCAGGTCCAGCTCCCGCGACACATCGGCCGCCTCGCAAAGCTCGCTCTCGGCGTCCCAGAAGCCCTCCAGGGTGCGTCCGGCCTCGCGGTCCAGAAACCAGCGGGAGCCGTGGCGCCGCAGGAGACGCTCCTCGTAGAGGGCGCCCAGGGCCTCTCCGACCAGGTGCCGTGCCCCGTCAACCTCCCCCTCCGGCCGGCCCCGGACCCGCCGCGGCGACGCGTCGCGGCCGGTCGCCCGGGCCCAGATCCGCCGGGATTCCCCGCTATCGGCCGAAGCCGTGCCCGGGGTGCACCCCAGTTGAAGGTAGGCCCAGCGCAATCGGGGAGCCAGGGACTCCTCGAACCGCAGATCCGCCAACAGCCGCTCATCGGTGGGGATTCCGGCCCACTCGAGAAAGCTCTCGTTCTGGATGAGGCGGCGCAGGAGCACGCCGCTGGCGCTCCGCAGGGCGGGGTCGAGCCCGGAAGGCCCCCCCGGACCGCGAACCGCCTGGAGGAAGGAGCCCCGCCGGGCCACGCCGAAGGCCTCCAGGGATTGCCGCAATCCCCCGGGCCCGGGGCAGCGCCCGATGGCGAGTCCGGCCCCACCGTTGAGCCCGGCACCCCCGTCGAGGAGGTCGAACGCCTCGCTCCACCAGCCGGAACCCTGGGCCAGCTCCAACCCGCCGGGCCGCCGGGCGAGGCCGAGGCCCCGGTGCAGGGCGTCCAGCGTCGAACCGGTGCGATGAACCTCGAAGCGGCTGCGGTGATCGGCCAGGCTCCAGAGCGCGCCCCAGGCAGAGGGTTCCCCGGCATCGGCAACCTCCTCCCGGGCACGAGCAACCCGCTCCCGGGCGGCCTCGGCGATCTTCCGATCGAGCGGTTCGAGGGCCTCCCGTTCGAAGGCGGAGCCGACCTCGGACGGGGGTTCGGGGTGGGTCGCCCCGATCAGCCCGGCGTAGTGCTCGGCGCCGACCTTTTGAGCCGAGCCGTCCCGTACCGCGAAGACGTCGGCCCAGGCCGACTCCATCGCGCCCTCGGCGGACAGGCGTTCCTGCCATGCCCGTCGGCGCTCCGCCGGATCGACGATGCCGCAGAGCATCTCGAGGGCCGGGCTCGGAAGTTCGGCGGCTTGCGCCGTCCATTCGGCCCAGACCTCCCGCCCGGCCAGACGGATGTAGGGATCCAGGGTCAGCCGCAAGCGGCGGCGGTCGGCGGGACCGCCCTGCGCGGCGGCCAGCAGAGCCGAGACCTTGTCGGGGGCACAGGCATCGGCGACCCGCTCCCAGCGGGCGGGGCGCCGCGGGTCATGGGGCAGCCCGCGGCGGGTTTGCGGCGCCCAGGCGGACACCTGGGATTCGACGCCCACCGCGATCAGGTCTTCCAGAACGCTTGCGGGCCGGTCCAACGTTGAACTCGGGGCGAGGCTGGGCTCAGGCCGCCTCCTGGCGGTCCTTCGATGCGTCGGCGACATCGGTGACGAACTGGTCGACGGCGCGGTTGCGCTGCTCCTCGAAGGCCGCCTCGAACGCGCGCCCTTCCACGCTGATCTCCTCGTCGGGGGAAAGCCCTTCGCCGTTCCAGCGGGTGCCCGCGTCGGTCTCCCAGATGTGGGCCGACACCAGCAGCCCCGAGCCGTCAGGCAGTTCGAAGAGCTTGGGCTCGGCGCCGAGGCCGAAGGTCTCCTCGCCGTAGACGCGCACGCCCTGATCGCGAAGCAACGCGACGGCGGCTTCCGCCGCCCCGGCGGTGGCGCCGTTGGTCAGCAGCCCGAGGCTTCCCGTCCAGAGTTCCCGGCCGGCGCCGTCACGCTGCAGGGACTCGATCACCTTGCCGTCCTTGTCCTTCAGTTGCAGCGGGGTCCGGTCGCGCAGCAGCGCCACGAGGGCGGCGCCGAAGCGGTTGTCCGGTTCGACCAGGTTGCGCAGATCGACCAGCAGCGCCGAGGCGCCCTCGCCGCGAGCTCCATCGAGATCGCTGCGCAGCTTGTCTTCGTCGAGGCGGGCAAGATCGCGAACGGTCAGCACCGCGGCGCCCTTGACGACTTCGATTTCATGGGCCGGTGCCGAGGGGCTGCGGCGTTCGACGTCGATGCTCTCTCGAAGCACTTCGCCCCGCGGATGCAGCAGCCCCAGGGTGACCATGGTGCCCTCGGGACCGTTCAACAGCTTGAGGCCCTGCTCGAGAGACAGGTCACGCAGCGATACGCCGTCGATGGTCCGGATCTGGTCGCCGGCCTCGATGCCGGCGGTGTCGGCGGTGGAGCCCTCCTCGACGGCGACGACCTGCAGCGCGCCGTAGGCCTTGAGCACCGCCAGGCCGGGCCCGGCCGAAGCGATGTCCGGAGTCGCCTTCCACTGGGCGACCTCGTCGGGCGTCAGGTACGCCCCGTGGGCGTCCAAGCCGCTGAGCATCGACTCATAGGCTCCGGTGATCAATTCGTCGGCTGCTACCGGATCGACGTAGTTGTCGAGCACCAGGGAGAGGACCTCGGAGAAGAGGATCACCTTCCCGTAAGAGGTCTCGGCAGCGCCGACCCGCAGCCCGAGGCCGCCGGCCAGTAACACCACGACGATGGTGGCGGAGGCGGTGAGAAGTACGACTCGGCTGCGTCCCATGCGGCTCTCCCGATAGTGAGGTGCCTGCGGCGGCACCCTAGGAAAACCTACACGGCGACCCCTGGCTTGGCAAATGGGCCCCGGAGGGCGCCCCCACGACCCTAGCGCCGGGGCCTCAGCCAGCGGGAGGGATCCACCGGCTCGCCGCTCTCGCGCAACTCGAAGTAGAGGAACGGCCCGCGCAGCGAGCCGGTGCTCGTCGACGCGATCGTCGATCGGGACGACGG
>CAZBZH010000241.1:0-2039 GCA_964496265.1 uncultured Acidobacteriota bacterium
GGCGACACCGAAAACAAACCGCCCCCCGCGGCACAGGAGATTGAAATGAAAAAGCTCGCGACCCTCGTCAGCCTGCTCGTTGTTTCCGCCCTTGCCCTCAACACCGCCGCCCTGGCCGGCGACCCGATCCGGGTCTCCCGTGCCGGCTCGATGGAATCGGTCGAAGCCGGTGAGCACCTGGTCTTCGGCACCGACCGCACCGTCGACGGCGCCACCATGCTCATCCGTGACTTCTCCCAGCGTCAGGTGACCGCCGACATCAGCACCAGCTCGCTGGAAGCGGACACCGCCTACTCGATCTGGTGGGCCGTGTTCAACGAGCCCCAGTTCTGCATCGAGCCCGGCGCCTGCGCCCTGGCCGACCTGGGCCCCAACGGCGATCCGCGGGTGCGCCCCTCGGTCTTCTGGGCCGGCGGCTTCGTCTCCGACGCCTTCGGCTCGGCCAACCACTCGATCCGCCTCGGCGTCGGCCCGACCACCCGTGAGCTGTTCGCCAACACCCAGCCCTGGGGCCTGCTGAACCTGCGCGGCGCCGAGATCCACGTGGTGCTGCGCACCCACGGCCCGGTCGGCGTCGCCGGCCCGGTGCACAAGCAGATCGGCACGGCGCTCGAAGCCTGCCCCGCCGGCGGCTGCGCCAACGTCTTCGCCTCGATCCACCGCGCCCCGACCAACTAGTTCAGCGCGATAGCGCTTTCAGAATGGGCCCGCCGGGGAAACCTGGCGGGCCTTGATGCGTTCGCCGAGATCCGTCTTGCTGCAGAGACCAGATTTTTCTGGCCTCAGCGCCACACAGTCCATCCGCGGCCGTGCGTCAACTCGGTCACCGGCCCCTAGTTCGCGACCCAGCGGAGCACTGCCGCCAACGTGCCCAAACTCGCGGTCAGGAAGAGGCCCGCCACCCGAATCCTGATCGGAAGCGGCGCGGGCTTTCAGGATGGGGCTCGGTGTCCGGACGATCCTTGACGGTCATCGCTGCGAACCGCATCGCGCCAGGAGGGCTTCACCTTCGTCACGCGAGTACTCGACGATCTCATCGGATGCGAGCAAGAGCTCCAGGTGTCGACGGGCCGCGGACCTCTTGCCGAGTGCGAAGTGGATCTCGGCGATCTGCAGGTGGGACTCCACCTCACCCATCGACACCGCGCGCCGGAACCACCACAGAGCCCGATCAGTCTGGCCCCGGCCCCGCACGATGCATCCGATGTTGTGCGCGGATACCGCGCAGGAGTCGTCGCGATGCGCGCGGCGATACCAGTAGAGGGCTCGCTTCTCGTCCTTCGGAGTGCCCTCGCCGTCGTCGTAGAACTGAGCGAGTATTCGAAAGGCGCGCCGGTCATCGGCCACAGCCGCCTCGAGGAACAACTTGAAGGCTTCGGTCAGATTCCCTCGAGTCCAGGCCTGGTTCGCCCTCGAGTACGCACTCTTACTCGTGTTCTTGCTCGGCATCACATCAACGGATGCCAGGGCTCCAGGAACTTCTCGAGCTTGGGGTAGCGCCCCGGCTCGACGGCGAAGACCTCGGCAAAGCGCTTGAACAGCCCGACCCGCTGAATCAACGCCTCTCCCGGCATGGCGTAGGCCAGCCACATCGCCATGCGCAGATCGCAGATGGCGTCATCCGGCCCCTCGGCGAAGTGTCCGCGCAGGCTCAACTCCTGCTCGAAGTTGGCCAGCGAGCCGTGGAAGGCGGCGAGTGCCGTGGCGTCCAACTCCTCGACCCGCTTGATGGCGAAGAGGAACGGCGGCAGCCAGTGGCGGCCGATCTCGGCGTTGAGCCGGTTGTGCCAGTCTTCGCAGCGCTTGCGGTTGGCCCGATCTTTCGGGAACAGCCGCGGGGAGTCGGTGTAGTTGGCGTCGAGGTACTGGAGGATCGCCTCGCTGTCGTTGAGCTTGACGCCCCGGTCCTCGATGGCCGGAGTCAACTCCTGGCCGCTGCTGGCGATCACGTTGGTGCGATCGGCGGGGTCGACCCGTTCGGTCTTGTAGGGGATGCCCTTGAAGTTGAGGGCGATCACCACCTTGAGGTTGTTGGGCGA
>CAZBZH010000241.1:2139-3304 GCA_964496265.1 uncultured Acidobacteriota bacterium
GGCTAGCTCGCGGGCTGGGCTTCGAGCACCACCTCTTCGGCGGGCTCGCGCAGGTTGTAGCGGGAGGCCATGGTCGCGCCATAGGCCCCACAGTTCTCGATCAGCAGCCAATCGCCGGGCTCGGTGCGCGGCAACAGGCGATCCCGGCCGAGCACGTCGCTGCTCTCGCAGATCGGGCCGACCACGTGGGCGTAGCCGTCGGCGGGTTCCCCCAGGCGACTCAGGTTGTGGATCGCGTGCCAGGCACCGTAGAGCGCCGGACGCATCAGCGAGTTCATCCCGGTGGCCAGGCCGACGAAGCGCACGCCCCCCTTGTCCCGCACCAGATTGACCGGCGCGATCAGCACGCCCGCTTCGCTGACGAGATAACGCCCCGGCTCCATCCGCAGTTCGACCGCACCGAGGCCGCTGCGGATCTGATCCAGCGAGGACTCGACATGGTCCAGGTCCAGCGGATCCTGCCCCGGCCGCTCGACGACCCCCAGGCCGCCGCCCAGGTCGAGCCAGCGTAGATCCGGAATCGACGAGGCCGCCTTGAGCGCGAGGGCCGTGCGGGCCCAGGCGCCGGCGTCCCGCACGCCGCTGCCGACGTGGGCGTGGAGTCCGATAACCCGGGCGCCCGCCGCGGCGCAGGCCTCGAGGATGCTCTCCATGTCTTCCGCGGGGTGGCCGAACTTGGAGTTGGCGCCGGCGGTGCGCACCTTCTGGTGATGCCCCAGACCGCCGCCGGGATCGACCCGGATACCCAGCTCGACGCCACGGAACAGATCGCCGGCCAGCGCCAGGATCTCGGGGCTGTCGAGGGTCACCTCGGCGCCCAGGTCCATCGCCTCGCTGAACTCGGCGGGGGCGGCGAAGTTGGGGGTGAACAGGATCGGCACCCCGGCGCCGCAGACCTGGCGGGCGTGGCGCACCTCGTCGATCGAGACGCACTCGAGGCCGAACCCCTGGTCCCGCACGGTCTCCAGCACCCGCGGGTGGTTGTTGGCCTTCATCGAGTAATAGAAGCGGCCGACGCTGGGAATCTTCTCGCGCAGCGCCGCGGCCCGCTCGGCCACGGTCTCCAGGTCGTAGACATAGCGGGGCTTGCCGTCGCCGGTCAGCTCCAGCAGAGCGTCCCGGCGCCGGGCCCACCAGGGCGCCGGGGGCGCGTCGGCGTCGTCAT
>CAZBZH010000241.1:3314-6793 GCA_964496265.1 uncultured Acidobacteriota bacterium
GGTACCTGCACCGTGCCGTGCCGGGCCGCTTCCAGCGCCTCCCAGCTCGGGCCGAAGCGCGGGTCGGAGTCCCGCTCGCTCTGGGACGGGAACAGCCGGGCGTGCAGGCTCTCGACCAGTGGCGCGGCATCCCCCTCGTCGACGACGAAGGAGAGGTTGAGGTCCTCCGACGACTCGGTGACCAGGTGCACCTGATGCTCGCGGAAGACCGACATCGCCGGCCCCAGCTCGTGCAGCACCGTGCGGATCTTGCGGCCGACGATCGAGACCACCGCGCAGGGATGCACCACCTCGACCTTGCTCATCTCACTGAGCCGGTCGACCAGCGCCGCGAAGGTCTCCCCTTGCACCCCACCGGGAATACGGTCGAGGGTCACGGTAACCGCCGACTCCGAGGTGGCAACCAGATCGATGGAGATGCCCAACTCCTCGAAGGGCCGGAAAGCCCGGGCGAGGAAGCCCGAGGCCTCCCACATCTTGAGGGTCGACATGGTCAGCATGGTCACGCCGCGACGACAGACCACCGCCATCACCGCGGGACCGCTGTCCTCGTAGTCGGCGATGCGAGTCCCCGCGGCTTCCGGATCCTGACTGTTGCGAATGGTCAGCGGAATGCGCGACGCCGCCACCGGCCCGAGACAACGGGGGTGCAGCACCCGGGCCCCCATCGCCGCCAGCTCCTGGGCCTCGCGGTAGCCGATCAGCCCGATCAACCGGGCGCTCGGGATCTGCCGGGGGTCGGCGGTGAACATGCCGTGGACGTCGGTCCAGACTTCCAGCCGCTCGGCATCGAATAGCGCCGAGAACAGCGCCGCCGAGGTATCGCTCCCCCCGCGGCCCAGCAGGCAGGTCTCGCCGTTGGGGGTGCGGGCCAGGAAACCCTGGGTCAATACCAACCGGGCGTCGCCGACCAGCTTCTCGGCGAACTCCGGATCGGTGCGGGCGGGCACGTCGGCGTCCAGGTAGCGCATCGACTCGTGGTCGCGGTAGCCGTGGTGGCTTTGCAGGAACTCCCGGGCGTCGACCCAGCTAGGATCGAGACCGTGGTGGCGCAGGATGGTCTCACCCAGGCGCGACGAGGCCATCTCGCCGAAGGACATCACCCGGGCGCGCAGTCGCGGCGAAGCCTCCTGGGTCAGCCGCACCCCTTCGAGCAGCCGCCCCAGGTCGTCGAGCAGTTCATGAACCGGCTCGAATTCCCGGCGCTCCAGGGGCACCTCTTCGGAGAGCGTCTGGTGGGCATCCCGCAGCCAGCTGAAGGCGCGGCCGGGCTTGTCCTCCACCGATTCCTCGATGGCTTCTTCCAGGTGATCGGAGACCCCCGCCAACGCGGAGACCACCACCAGCACCCGATTCTTGGGCATCAACTGGCGCGCCCGTTGGGCGATCACCTCCCAGGTCCTGGCCGACGCGACCGAGGTCCCGCCGAACTTCAACACGACCCAGCGATCGCTCATGCCGAGACCCCGCCTCCCATCAACGCCTCGATTTCGGCGACGGTCTTGGGAATACCGGGGCCCAGCACCCGGGCCTCGCTCTCGGTGATCAGCACGTCATCCTCGATGCGGATGCCGATGCCCTCGTCGTCCAGGTAGATGCCCGGCTCGACGGTGATCACCGCGCCCGGCGACAGCGGCGCCAGCACATCGCCGACATCGTGGGTCTCGAGGCCGAGATGATGGGAGGTGCCGTGGAGGAACTGCTCGGCAAAGCCGGCCTGTTCGATCACCGCGTAGGCGGCGCGATGCACATCGCCCAGGGTCGCCCGGGGGCGGCAGGCGGCAATCGCCGCCTCTTGCGCGGCGAGCACCACCTCGTAGACCTCCCGCTGGCGCTCGCTGAAGGTCCCGCTTGCCGGGAAGGTGCGGGAGATGTCGCAGCCGTAGCCGTCAATGGAGACGCCGGTATCGATCAGCACCAGATCGCCGTCGGCGATGGTGCCGGTGTTCTGGATATAGTGCAGCTTGAGCGCATTGGAGCCCGCGCCGACGATCGGCGTGAAACCGTGGGTCCCGCCGTGGGCCCGGTAGGTGCGGGTGATCTCCGCCTCGACCTGGTACTCCTTGGCGCCGGGACGGGCCAGCGGCATGGCGCGGCCGAGGGCCTCGGCGGTCACCGCCAGGGCGCGCTCGATGGCGGCGACCTCACGGGGATCCTTCAGGCGCCGCATCTCGGCGACGATCGGCGTGGCGTCCTTGATCGTCAGCCCGAAGAAGTTGCGGCGGATGCGCTCGACGAGCTTGGTATCGCTGTTGCCCGTGGCCGAGAGGCCGGCGGGAGCGCCGCGAACCACGTGCAGGGTCTCGATCCGCGGCAGGATCTTGACCAACGCTTCCTCGAACTCCTGGGCGTTGGCCACGATGTCCACGCCGACGGCATCGGGCTGGACCGTACCGGTGTTGGCGTCGCCGGCTTCCCCCCAACGCTCGGCCATCGGGTCGGCGCCGGGCAGGAACAGCACCTGGGTCGCCTCCCGGCCATCGGAGTAGTTCGGTCCGGGATGGCGGCGACCGGAGCCGATGCGGAAGCTCTGTTTCGAGAGCAGCAGCGCCCCGGCGGGCTCGCGAATCCCGGTCAGGTAGAAGAAGCTCGGGTTGACGGTGGCACCGGCAGCGCCGCGCACCAGGATCAGGCCGTCACCGGCCGCCTGGATCAGCGCCTCGCGCCGGGCGCGGTAAGGTTGTGCATCTTGCTGCATAGGAATCCCGCTCCTGTTTTCAGAGGGGATGAGTATGCCTCAAAGTCGGCTTGGTGTCCCTACTAGGCCTACCACTGCGCAGGTACCGCAAATAGGCCGGCAGGAGGCCAGTCGGGCAACGGCTCTCCGATGATGTGCCACCCGCTTGCCACCTCGAGGGAGTCTTCGAGACTCGCATCAAGAAACACTCTGAAGACGATCTCGAACTGCCCGCGCACAGTCTGCTCATCGGCCGACGCGCTCATGGTCAGCCCCGGCCAGAGTCCATCGAGCGGAAACCGGTGCCTCCGCGTCTCGCCCGGCCCCAAAGTGGCCATGCGCAATGGACGCCGCAGGCCTATGAATGACGTATAAGCTAGGTAGTTAAAGCTAATCGGGCTTGTTACCGGCGAATCCCGCATGAAGAGCGTCGCACCGTATGGAGTGCGAGTAAGCAATTCGTACGCATAAGAATCCTCAGAGCTGCCGGAGAGCAGCTCTTGAGCGTACTTGCTCTTGGGAATAACCCAGTACGAGGCTTCCGACTGCGACGAATTGCTGAGGATCAGTTCGTAGTAGGCCTCTTCAACCTCGATCTCTGCATGGATTCCGCCGGCTGCGTTACCCGTTGAAGCAAGGGTCACCTCATTGGAGTGGGATACCAATGGAGACTCTGAGGAAACGAACGAGATACTAGATGCAAGCATCGCGAGAGCGGCCACAGCCCCAATGGTTCGCGAATCAGCCATGACTCAGAAACGGGGCAGAGTGGTGGACGCGCCGGCACGATGCGGCGAGGTGA
>CAZBZH010000242.1:0-6758 GCA_964496265.1 uncultured Acidobacteriota bacterium
GACCCTGACCCTGCGTGCCGCCGGCGGTGCCCCGGCGCTGGACGCGCTCCGCGCGGAACTCGACGGGTCGGGGATCGAGAGTGAGACCGGGCGTTACCTGGAGGAGGCGCTGCGCCTGACCTCTCGGGGGCTGGCGGGCAGCCGGGTGTTGGATCAGGGGCGGGCCTGGGTCCAGGACGAGGCCTCCCAGCTGGTCGCCGGGCTGGTCGGCCCGGGGGAAGGCCCGATCCTCGACGCCTGTGCGGCGCCGGGGAGCAAGACCTTCCTGCTCTCCGCCGACCCCCGGGCCCAGGTGGTGGCCGCCGATCTGCACCCGGCCCGGCTGCGGCGAATGGGCGAGGGGCTGGAACGACTGGGCCGCGAGAACGTCTCCCTGGTCGCCGCCGACATGCGCCGGCCCTCGTTGGACGGGAGCTTCGAGCGGGTGCTGGTCGACGCGCCCTGCACCGGAACCGGCACCCTGCGGCGGCATCCTGAGATTCGCTGGCGGCTGCAGCCCGAGGACCCGGCCCGGCTCGCCGGCCTGCAGCGGGAGATCCTCGATGCCTGCGCCGCCCGGGTCGCTCCCGGCGGCGTGCTGGTCTACGCGGTTTGCTCGCTGGAGGCCGAGGAGGGGCCGCAGCAGGTCGAGGCTTTCCTCGCCCGCCGGCCGCAGTTCCGGCTGGAAGATCCCCGGGAGTGCCTGCCCGCCGCGGCCCACCCCCTGCTCGACCGGCAGGGTTGCCTGGCCACCTCGCCGCTGGACGGCGTCGACGGCTTCTACGCCGCCCGCTTTCGCCGGGACGGTTCCGCTCTATAATCGGGGTTCGCGGGTGGAAGCCCGTCGCACCGTCCCCCAGAAGAGGTTCCGACCCGAACATGAAGATCGCGATTCCCGAACGGCTGAGCCGACCGCTCAAGGCCGTTCTGCGTGCCTGCCTCTGGATCTTCGGCGGGGGCGCGCTCATCGGCTTCACGTTCGCCGGCTGCTTCTACATGTCGATGAAGAGTGAGATGCGCTCCACCGAGGTGGTGGTCCCCGATCTACGCGGGCTCAAGCAGGTCGACGCATCCCAGCAGGTGGAAAACCTCGGGCTACAGCTTCAGGTGGTCGACCAGCGCCACGACCCGGACATCGCCAGCGGACGCATCCTGCAGCAGGAACCGCCGGGGGGCGCCACGGTGCGGCGCGGACGCCGGCTCAAGCTGGTGCTGAGCCTCGGCGGCAAGACCCTGACCGTGCCCGACCTGGTGGGCAAGGCCAACCGGGCGGTGCAGATCGAACTCCGCCGGGACGGCTTCTCGCCGGGGGACGTGGCGCGCATCGCGGCGCCGGGCCAGAGTACCGGCCGCATCCTGGCCCAGGTGCCGCCAGCCGGCAGTCCCGGGGTGCCCAACACCCGGGTGCACCGTCTGGTCTCCGACGGGCCGCCGGCGCCGCGCTGGGTCATGCCCGATCTGACCGGCCGCTCCCGGCGATCGGTGGAGCGCTGGCTCGATCGGGTCGGGTTACGCTACGGGCGGGCCCGGCAGGTTTCCATGCGTAACCGGGCGCCCGGCACGATCATCGGACAGTTCCCGCTGGCCGGGCATCCGATCGAGGCCCGGGACGTCGTCGAACTGACCGTGGCCCGCTAACATCGGTCGATCCTGGAGGTTCCCTTGTCAGCCGTACTCGCACCATCGATCCTGTCCGCCGATTTCGCCCGTCTGGGCGCCCAGGTCAAGGAGGTCGAGGCCGGCGGGGCCGCGTTGGTCCACGTCGACGTGATGGACGGCCACTTCGTGCCCAACATCACCATCGGCCCGGCGGTGACCGCGGCGCTGCGCAAGGTGACCCAGCTGCCCCTGGACTGTCATCTGATGATCTCGGATCCCGACCGCTACGTGCTGGACTTCGTCGAGGCGGGAGCCGAGATGGTCTCGGTCCACGTCGAGGCGGCGGTCCATCTGCACCGCACCGTGAAGCGGATTCAGGACGCCGGCGCCAAGGCGGGGGTGGTGCTCAACCCCGCCACGCCGCTCTCGGCCATCGAGGACATCCTGCCCGAGGTGGACTTCGTGTTGCTGATGTCGGTCAACCCGGGGTTCGGCGGGCAGAAGTTGATCCCGCCGGTGCTGCAGAAGGCCCGCAGGCTGCGGGAATGGATCGAGCGGGAAGGGCTCTCGACGCGTATCGAGATTGACGGCGGCGTGACCGTCGACAACCTGCGCGAGGTGGCCTCCTGCGGCGTCGACATGATCGTGACCGGCTCGGCGGTGTTCGGCACCCCCGATCCCCGGGCCACGACCCAGAAGATGGTGCGGACCCTGGCGGAGATGGTCGAGGATGGCTCCCGCTGCTGAGGACGGGGCTCCGGTCCACCGCACCCGGACCCGGGTGCGCTATCCGGAGACCGATCGAATGGGGGTGGCCTACCACGCCCACTACCTGGTCTGGTTCGAGTTGGGCCGGACCGAGATGATGCGGGCCGTCGGCGCGCCCTACGGCGAGCTGGAGGACGAGGCCGGCATCCTGTTCCCGGTGATCGAGGCCGGGGCGCGCTATCTGCGGCCGGCGCGCTACGATGACGTGGTCGCCATCGATACGACGGTTCGCGCCGTGGGCGGAGCGCGGGTACGCTTCGAGTACGCGCTCTCGCGAGAGGCCGACGGCGAGCAGTTGGCTACCGGCTTCACCGAGCATGCCTCGGTGGGGCGTGACGGCAGACCCACGCGGTTGCCTGCCGAGCTGCGGGAGCGGCTCCTGGAGACACGAGAAGGTGAGTGAACGACGTTTTGCCCGGGACACGATCCTGCTTGCGGGGCTGGTGGCGGTCTGTGTCACCAGCGTCGGCTGCGGGAAGAAGGACAAGAAGGACGTTCAGGGCTACGCCACGGCCCAGGAGCTTTACGACCGGGGCAACCGGCATCTGGCCGAACGCGATCTGTCCAAGGCCCGCCGGGTGCTCGAGCAGGTCTACTACACCCCCGAGGACCGGGCGCGGCTGGAGCCGCTGGTTCGCCTGCGGATTGCCGACGCGGTCTTCTACCAGGGGACCGACCTGGCGTTGATCGATGCCCGCTCGCTGTATCTCGACTTCGTCACCCTCTACGGCGATCATTCGGAAGCGCCCTACGCCCAGTTCCAGGCGGGCGTCAGCTCCCTGGGGCAGGGGAACGACCCGACCCGGGACCAGTCCCAGACCCTGCGGGCCATCCAGGATTTCCGCGTGGTGCTCGACCGCTTCCCCGACTCCCGCTACGCCATCGCCGCCCGGGACATGATCGGCTCCGCCGAGTCGAAGCTGGCCGAGCACGAGTTCGTCGTCGGCCGCTTCTACATGAAGAAGAAGGCCTGGGAAGCGGCGGCCAACCGCTTCAAGGTGGTCGTCGAGCGTTACCCGAGCTACCGGGACAAGGACAAGCTCTACTTCAACCTGGGCAAGGCGTTGATCCGGGGCAACAGCGCTCCCGAGGGCCGGATCTACCTGGATAAGTTGCTCAAGGACTACCCCAAGAGCGACTTCATCAAGGAAGCTAACGCGCTGCTCGCCGAGAAGCCGGCGCCCGACAGCGCCGAGGGTTGATCGGCGCTGCGGGCCGGCCGGGTCAGGCCTGGTCGGGCACGAAGCGGGTCAGGTAGATCACCAGCACGCCGCCGACGGCGATCGGCGGGCCCTCGAACCAGGTCCAGTACCAGGGCATCCCCGCGAACAGGTCGATGGCCAGCATGCCCAGGCCGAACAGGGTATTCATCCAGCCGATGAAGATGACGACCGGGCGCAGTCGCCGCACCTGGAAGGACACCAGACCGCACAGCGCCCCGTGGAACCCGTAGAGCAGGGCAATCGAACGGGTCAGGTACTGCATGATCGTGGTGTCGGGGAAGGTCCCCAGGCCGAGCCAGGCGTGGGAACTCTTCATCCATTCGGTGGGCAGCAGGGCGGCGCCGAAGGCCAGGGTCACGATGGCGGCGATACAGCGGAGTACAAATACGAGAAACCGCTCTTCTCGACTCACTTCCAAGACATCTCCCTCGCGCCCCTGACTCGGTTCGAACCCGCCGATTCTAGCAAGGGTGGACCGGCGAAGCTCAACCCGCTCTCAGGTTGTCCAGATCCTCCAGCACCTGGACGGCGTGCCTGGAACTCGAGACCTTCTGATAGATCTTGACGATCTTGCCGTCGGCGCCGATCAGGAAGCTGGCCCGTTTGGCGAAGCCGAGCATGCCGCGCACCCCGTAGGCCCGGAGCACGTCCCCCTGGGGGTCGCACAGCATCGGAAAGGTCAGCCCGTTCTTCTCGACGAAGCGGCGCTGAGCCGCCACCCGGTCGGCGCTGATTCCGACCACCTTGCAGCCCGCCGCGTCGAACTTCTCTTCTGCGTCGCGGAACCCGCGCGCCTCGATGGTTCAACCCGGGGTGGACGCCTTGGGGAAGAAGAACAGCAGCACCGGGCTGCCCCGCATCGATTCCAGGCGCACGTTCTTGCGGAAGGCGTCGGGCAGTTCGAACAGGGGCGCCGGATCACCGACCTGGGGGCCGGCGCTCACGCCCCCACCTTGCCCAGCTCGTAGGCCCGCAGGGAGGCGCCGTCCCGCACGAACAACCGGGTATCGACCAGCGTCGGCGGTGTCCAGGTCTTCTCCTCGGTGATCCGCGCCTCGGCCATGCGCTTCAGGCCCTCGGGGCTGAACCGCACCATCGCCAGGTGGCCCTTGGAGTCGAGCAGGATCGTGCGGTCTCCGACGTGGAGCAGGTTGGACTTCTCGTAGCCCCGCTCGCGCCAGAGGATCTCGCCGCTGTCCACCGAAACACCGGCCAGGATCGAACCCTGGCCGCCGATGTTGGCGTAGACGTGGTTGTCGATGCGCAGGGCGTTCCAGTAGTGCAGGTTGACCTTGCCGTTGAACCAGACCTGCTCCGCCTCGATCCCGTCGCCGTTGCGCTTGAGATCGAGCAGCCGGGTGCCCCCGTCGAGTTGGGTCGCGACCCACAGCTTGCCGTCGCCGGACCACAGCGGATCGGTGGCGTTGTTCGCGTACTGGTTCTCGACGGGCTCGCGCCACAGCACACGGCCTTCGCCCGAGGCGACGCTCACCACCTCATCGCTGGTCATGTAGACCACCTGATCGAGGCCGTCGACGTCGAAGGCGATCGGGGTGGCGTAGCTCACCGAGGACGGCGGCGTTTCCCACAGGATCGATCCGTCGTCGGGCGAGAGCGCGATCAGGCCGCGCTCGCCGCCGACCAGCACCAGCACGGCGCCGTCGTGCAGCACCGGGCTTGCCGCGTAGCCGAACTTGGGCACCACCCCGCCGAGTTCCTCGACCAGGTCGTGCTTCCAGAGCAACGAACCGTCCTGCCGGGACCATGCGCGCAGCTGTCCGCCGAAGCCCAGGGTCACGATGCGGTCGCCCAGGAGCAGCGGTGTGGCGTTGGGGCCCAGGCCGAAATCGGTGACGATCTGATCGCCGGCAATCGGGGCGGTGTAGCGGCTCTCCCAGCGAGTGGCGCCGTCGCCGGCGGAGAGCGCCACGATCACGTCGTCGTCGCCGTCCCGGTAGGCGCTATAGAGGGTGTCGCCGGCGGCGGCGACCGCCGCGTAGCCCGGGCCGAAGTCCCGCTGCCAGATCAACGGCGGGCCGCTCTCGGGCCAGCTGTCCGCCAGATTACGGGCGGCAAGCTGGAAGTCGCCGCCGGGGCCGCCCCAGGCGGGCCATTCGCCGTCGAGGGAGGCCGAGAGGGCGGCGCCGGGGTCGGGGTCGCTTTCGACCACGGGTGCCTCGGAACCGGAGCAGCCCGAGAGAGTCAGCAACATCGCCGCGCAGAGCGAGAGCATCCCGAAGCGGGCGAGGGGCAGGTCGAAACGGTTCGGCGTCGATCTCATCGAATCCTCCATGTAGGTCCTGGAGCGCTTCGTTCCGGCCGGGGCTCCGGATTCAAGTTCCGGATCCTACCACCGGTGGTGCGCCTTATCCGGGGGGCGGCTAGAACAGACGTTCCCGGCGAACCGTCGCGACCTGCTCGAGGTCGGGATAGGTCTCGACCAGGGTCTGGGGCGCCGGCGGCCGATTCCCGGTGAGCAGGTGTTTGAGCTGGATCGTGTTGGCCAGCGCCTGACCGCGAAAATGATTGTTCTGCACGACCAGGACCTCGGCGCTCTCGGCGGCCAGCGTCTGGGCGGCCTCGGCCAACGGGGCGAGCTCGTCCATGGCGTAGCGGTAGTCGTAGCGCCGGTCCCGGCCGGCGTCGGGGCGAAACCAGTCCCGATGGTTGCGGCCGTGGAGCCTCAGGTAGCCGACGGGGCCGGTCGCCCGGGCGCGCACGCCCAGGGTGCTGCCGCCTACCCGGGGTTGATCCACTGCGCACCAGCCGGCGCCCCGTTCGGACAGCCAGGCGAACACCTCTTCACGGTCCCAGGAGGTGTGCCGCACCTCGAAGGTCAGCGGCCAGCCGGCGGCCCCCTCGACGATCCGTTCCATCCGCTCGAAGGCCGATGGGGTGCGGTGAAACGACTGGGGGAACTGCACCAGGATCGTGGACAGCCGTCCCGCGTCCCGCAGCGGCGCCAGGCCGCGTAGCGTGGCCTCGATCGAGGCGCCCAGGTCGGCGTCGGGATCGTGGGTCCAGGAACGGTGGGACTTGGCGGCGAAGCGGGTGCCCCGGGGTGCGGTTCGCGCGACCCAACGCTCGGCGGACTCGGGGGCATTGGGACGATAGAAGGTGCTGTTGATCTCGATCACGTCGACGAAGCCGAGCTCGGCGAGCCACGGCAGGTCCGCGGTGTGGCGGATC
>CAZBZH010000243.1:0-6727 GCA_964496265.1 uncultured Acidobacteriota bacterium
GGCTCAGGAGCGAGCCCTTTCTCGGATCCAGCAAGAATCGATGGGATCAGGGCTCGGCGACCAAACCCACGACGACCAGATTGTCCCCTTTGTTGACCGGCGGCGTGCCGAAGACGATCAACAGGATGCCGCTGGCGGGCGCCCGGACCTCGGCCAGGGGATTGCCGTGATAGTCGGTGATCGAACCCAGCAGCATGCCCTCGTGGACGTACTGCCCGGCTCGAACCCGTGGAGCCAGATGCCAGACGCCGTCATGGTCGCTGTGCACCCGGGCGCGATCGGCGATGAAGTGCGGTGCCGGCGTCGGCGTGGGCGAACCTGGGGCGATGCCCAGGTCGCGAATCACACTCAATGAGCCGGCGACGATCGGATCGATGAACGCATCGTCGACCACGCCCAGCTCGCCGGACTCGACATCCATCGAAGGTAGGCCGAGGGCCACCGCCTGGGCACTGGTGTAGATCCTGGACTTCGGCTTCGACAGACCCCCCTTGAACAACACGATGGTGTCGAGCCCGAAGGCGATCGTCATGCGCCGGGACTTACGCTGAATCTCCTTGCTGCCCGCCTCGGCATAGTAAGCGGTGTAGGAGGGGCCGAGGCGCTCGTTGGAGTCTCCGGAGTGAATGTCGATCAGGAAGTCCGACTGCTTGATCACGGTCTCGGTGAGTACGTGGGCGATACGCTCGGTGATCGATCCATCCGCCTTGCCCGGAAACGAGCGGTTCAGGTTCTTGAGGTCGTCGGGTCCGAAGTAGGCGGTGCGGCGTTGGAAGGCCGGGAGATTGGCGTTGTGAACCAGGATCACGGCGCCGGACATGCTCGCCGGGTCGAGTTCCTTCACCAGGCGCTGCATGGCGAGAATCGGCGAGTACTCGGCGCCGTGGATTCCGGCGATCAGCGCCAGTACCGGGCCGTCCTTGGCGCCGTTGAACACGGTCACCGGAATCGAGGTGGAGACTCCGTCTCCGGTATCCGGCACCTCGATCATGCCCTGGACGACCTCACCCCGCGGGACGCGGACATTGGCCAGCTTCAAGGTGTCGTTGGCCGCAATCGGTAGCGCCGACACCGCCAATACCGCCGCCATGAGCAAGACCCACGTTCCACGACCTGCGCGCATTTGACCTCCGCGGAGAGTTTCGAAACCCGCCGGCACTATAGCCCACGGATACCTGTCCGGTCCGGAGGTCGCAAGCGCCTCCGGGGGCGGCCAGCGGGGAGCCGGCCGAGTGTGCCCCTCGAGAATCGCTGGAGTAGACTGAGGCATGCGTAAGAAGATGAAGCAACACGTGCAGAGCGGACTCCTTCTCCTCGCGGCTCTGTCCACGACCGCGGCGGCGCCGCCCGACTGGGTCACCGCGGGGCCTCGGATCGATCGCGCCGACGCTTCCTTCGAGGTCCCGGTGGACGTGAGCGCGACCAAGCTCTACGTCACGGTCGAACTCGGAGGCGAACCCCGGCGTTTCGTTTTCGATACCGGCTCCCCGTCGATGATCGACCGGCGGCTCGCCGACGAACTGGGCCTTGAAACGGTCGGCACCAACAAGGGCCGGGACGCTCACGGCGCCGTGATCGAGAGCTCGATCGTCCAGGCGTCGCTGTCCCTGGGCGGCGTTCGCTTCGACAAGGTGCCGATGTTCACCGCCGATTTCTCGGGCTCTCCGGTGACCCGCGCCTTCATCGGGGACGGCGTGCTCGGTTCGGAACTGCTGCCCCTGGGCGCCTGGCAGATCGACCTGCCGCAATCCGTGCTTCGCTTCAGCACCGATGCGTCGCGGCTGCCTCACATCAAGAAGGCCACCCGAATCAAACTTCAGGACTTCGGCTACCCCCACTACCCCTATCTGGATGTCCGCTTCGACCGGGACGCGCGCAGTACGGCGATGTTCGACACCGGGGCTCCCAGCTACTTCACGATCTCCCCGCCGGACCTGGACGGAAGCCAGGAGGCCGGCGCAATCGGCCGCACGCTGTCCGGCTACGGATCTCCGGGAGGATCCCTCGGTGGCCAGGCACCCCCCGGCGAACAGCTGCTGGTCGAGTTGAAGGCGCTGTCTGTGGGCAAGCTGAAACTGGGGCGCGTCGTCGCGGGGCGGCGCAGTGCGCCGCCGAGCCTCCTCGGCGCCCGGCTGCTCGAGCGATTCATCGTCACCTTCGACTCCGGCTCGGAACTGGCCTACTTCACCCCCTACGGCGAGAAAGCGTTTCCGTCGTCGAGCTTCGGGTTCACGCTGGCGTTCGACCCGGGTATCTCGGTGGGCGTGGTCTGGAGCGGGTCAAAGGCTCACACGGCCGGCCTGCGAGCCGGCATGCCTCTGACCTCGATCAACGGCCAGGCGACCGAGTGGACCCCCGAGGGACTGAAGCGCGCCCTGGACGCCATGGCCGGCGACGAGATCACCGTCGCCTGGGAAGGTGGATCCACCACCCTGCGCCGCAACTTCGACCCGTTCAAGACCGGCTCGAACTAGGCGCCTTCGTTCTCGTCGGGGATGTACTCAAGCAAATCTCCGGGCTGACAATCCAACGCCTTACAGATCGCCTCCAGCGTCGAGAAACGAATCGCCTTGACCTTGTTGGTCTTCAGCTTGGAGAGGTTGACCAGGCTGATATCGATCTCGTTGGCGAGATCAATCAACTTCATCTGGCGCTGAACCAGCAGCAGGTCGAGATGCACGCGGATCGGCATGTGCCTAGACGGTATCCTCGACTTCAACTTCGAGTGCATGTCCTCGCCGGAAGGCCTCACTGATCGCGATGATCAACAGTCCGAACAGAACGTGCTTGAGCTCCGGAACGTACTCCATGTCGATCGAAAAACTGCGAATCGAGAAGTTGGCGCGCGCGAAGAACCCGTCGGAGAGCGCTGCCAGGTAGCGCACGAGCTCGAGGCCGAGCACGGCGACGCCGATCGACTGGATCCGTCCCGCGTTCTTCGGATCGAACGAGGTGGAGTTCGCGAGAGTCGCGGTGAAGTTCTTCAGGTTGTAAACCAGCGCCAACCAGATCAGGTACCCGACGGCGAGGGCTCCGTGCCGGAACCATGTGGCCATGCCGCCCCGGGCCGGTCGTGCCTTGATCGTTGCCTCGGCAAAGGAGAGTTCGAGCCGCGCCGAGTCCTCGGATTTCGCCGATACAAGCGCGTCGACCTCGTGGCGATCGTCGCCGCGCTCCTTGGTAACCGAAACGGTGACCCGGTCGCTACTCAGCGCGTCCCCGGTGAGGCCGAGCCACGGGCCGACCACCAGGACGGCGCCGATGACGAAACTGCCGTACCAGAAGAGCTGGGCCCAGCCATGAACCCATTCGATCAGCGATCTGTCCGAGTCAAGCATAAGCAGGTGTCCTTCCCCTCACGAGAAATATATCGATAAACGATAAATTTTCAACGTAAAAGAATATCTTTTTTGGCCCTTGCGACTCCGTTCGCCTCAGACCGCCCCTCCTCGCGAGGGTTTTGAGCTGCCCGTGACGATCGATTGATCCGGAACCTCGTCGGTTCGCGCCTCAGGACATGAGCGGGGAAGTCTCCCGCAAGTGACGGAGGAAGCGATGCGTATCTCCCGCGGGCTCTCGGTGTTCTTGTGCGCAGGCCTACTGGCCGGAGCGCCGGCCCTGGCTCTCGACGTCGACTCGATCTTCCTGGGTGCGGTCGAAGACCGTGAGCAGGATGCGAACCTGGTCTACGTGCTGGTCGTGTCCGTGTTCGCCGAGGACATCTCCGGAGGGCGAGTGTTCCGACCGGGAGATCCGACACCGATCTGCGAGCTCGACCTGGAGGACGGCACCTGCAACATCCTGGGCACCAGCCTCGCGGACTTTTGCAGCCGTTTCGGCTTCGGCGACTTCCGGATCGAGATCGACGCCGCCGTCGGCTCCGACGACGCGGTCACGGTCTTCTTCGACCCGGGCTGCGTCGATCCGATCGACGGCGATCCCGACATCACCGCCCCCACTCCGGGACAGAACATCGCCCCCAATCCGGGTCCGACCGACTTCTGCATGGATTGCGTCAACTGCGGTCAGCAGAACTACCAGTTCGAACTCACCGAACTCGACGCAGGGGACTTTCAGCGAGCCAGCTTCGCGCCCCGCTGCTGGGATCCCGGTGTCTGCCTACCGACGCTGAACGGTCAGGAGTTCCGGGTCTCGGCGATCGAGCTGTTCTCCGACTTCGAGCCGGACGTCACCGACGGCGGAGACGACTTCACCTACGTGTCCTTCTTCCAGACCGCGAATCTGGAGATCTTCGACGTGGTCGATCCGGCGCCGACCACCCCTCCCGCGGTACCGGCGGGGACCGGGCTCTCGGAGCCCGCGACCGTGGCCAAGCTGACCGCCGACGGCTCGAGCCTGGACCTGACCTGGGACGTGGACAGCTGTTGCGGGGTCTCGACCCACCATCTGATTCACGGCCTGTCGGCGGACCTGCCCGCGGCGCCCCAGGGCACCTTCAACGCGGCCGGCTCCCAGTGCGCCATCGGCAGCTTCGGCAACTTCAACTGGACCGGAGTGCCGCAACCCAGCCAGGGAGATTTCCTCTGGTGGGTGCTGCTGGCCAACGATGGGGGTACGGTCGAGGGTTCCTGGGGTGAAGACAGCGCCGGCTTCGAGCGCTCGGGCTCGGCCTCGGGAGGCTTATCCGGACAGTGCGGCATGCAGTCCCGCAGCCTGGGTAACAGCTGCGGACGCTAGGCGGACCGCGGCAGGCTAGTTCGGTACCCGGATCTCCTCGACCAGCTGCTGCACCTCCACGGGAGGCTCCGGGGTCATGCGGCTGACCGTCAGCGCCACGGCAAAGTTGAGCAGCATGCCGACGAAGCCGATGCCCTCGGGAGAGATGCCGAGGAACCAGTGCTCCGCGCTGTTCTCGATCAGCGGCGGGAAGAACACCTTCTTGTAGCTCTCGATGTAGCCGTAGGTGAAGAACAGGCCGACCAGCATGCCCGCCACGGCACCCTGGCGGTTGACCCGCTTGACGAAGATGCCGAGGAAGATCGCCGGGAACAACGACGCGGCGGCCAGCCCGAAGGCGAAGGCGACCACCTGGGCGACGAAGCCGGGTGGGTTGTAGCCGAGGTACCCCGCGACCATCACCGCAAACGCCGCGGAGATGCGGCCGGCCATCAGTTCCTGCCGTTCGCCGATCCCGGGCATGAACACGCTCTTGAGCAGATCGTGGGAGATTGCCGCCGAGATCACCAGCAGTAGACCGGCGGCGGTGGAAAGCGCCGCGGCGATCCCGCCGGCAGCGACCAGCGCGATGACCCAGTTCGGGAGACCCGCGATCTCCGGGTTGGCCAGCACCATGATGTCCCGGTCGACGGTCAACTCGTTGCCGGCCCAACCGAAGCCCTCGGCTCGGCTCACGAACTCGGGGTTGCCGTCGTTGTAGTACTGGATGCGGCCGTCGCCGTTATGGTCCTCGAAGCTCAGCAGCCCGGTCTGCTCCCAGGTACGGAACCACTCGGGGCGCTCGTCGTAGCGCAGGTTGCCGTCAGGCGACCCCACCGCTCCCGGCTGAATCGTGTTGGTCAGGTTGAGCCGGGAGAGCGCGCCGACCGCCGGCGCCGTGGTGTAGAGCAGCGCGATGAACAGCAGCGCCCAGCCCGCCGACTTGCGGGCATCCCGCACCCGGGGCACGGTAAAAAAGCGCACGATCACGTGGGGCAGCCCGGCGGTTCCCAGCATCAGCGCCGCGGTGATGCAGAACACGTCGATGGTGCTCTTCGAGCCCGAGGTGTAGGCGTTGAAGCCGAGATCGGTCACCACCTGGTCCAGCTTGTCCAGCAGATTGACCCCGGTCCCGGCGACCTCGCTACCGAAGGCGAAATGGGGGATCGGGTTGCCGGTCACCTGGAACGAGATGAAGACCGCGGGCACGGTGTAGGCAAAGATCAGCACGCAGTACTGGGCCACCTGGGTGTAGGTGATGCCCTTCATCCCGCCGAGCACCGCGTAGAAGAACACGATCCCCATGCCGATCAGCAGCCCGGTCCCGATATCCACCTGGAGGAAACGGGAGAACACGATGCCGACGCCGCGCATCTGCCCCGCCACGTAGGTGAAGGAGATCGCGATCAAACAGAGCACCGCCACCACCCGGGCCCCCTGGCTGGCGTAACGCTCGCCGATGAAGTCGGGCACGGTGAACTTGCCGAACTTGCGCAGGTAGGGCGCCAGCAGCAAGGCGAGCAACACGTAACCGCCGGTCCAGCCCATCAGGTAGACCGAACCGTCATAGCCGGCGAAGGCGATGATCCCGGCCATCGAGATGAACGACGCCGCCGACATCCAGTCCGCCGCCGTGGCCATCCCGTTGGCGATGGCGGGCACCCCCTTGCCTGCCACGTAGAAATCGCCTGTGCTGCGCGCCTTGGACCAGATCGCGATCCCGATGTAGACGGCGAAGGTCAGGCCGACGACCAGATAGGTCAGGGTCTCGAGGGACACCCGCTCAGTCCTCCTCGACGCCGTGCTTGCGGTCGAGGGCGCCCATGCGCACCACGTAGACCCCGATCAGGATCAGGAAGACGAAGATCGAGCCCTGCTGGGCAAACCAGAAGCCGAGCTTGAAACCGCCCAGGGGAAGCCGATTCAGCGGCTCGACCAGCAGCACGCCGAAGCCGAAGGAGACCGTGAACCAGACGGCGAGCAGCGCACCGAGCAGGCGCAACGTGTCCCGCCAGTAGTCCGCTTGTTGACGACTTCGTGACTCCATCAC
>CAZBZH010000244.1:0-6711 GCA_964496265.1 uncultured Acidobacteriota bacterium
CGGCCCAACCCGCCGCAGCCCAACCGGCCACAGCCCAACCCGCAGCCGCTGCGCCGGCTCCGGCCGCGACTTCCGCGGTGCCGCCTCGGGTGCAAGGGTCGGCCGCGCCGGCGATGGCTGCGCCCGCACCTCAGGCACCGCCCACCGAGTGCGTCTGCCCCCGCTGCGGCCTGCACTTCGAACCGGAGAAGACCGCCCAGCAAACCGCCGCCAAGGCCACCGAGCGTCACCGGGTGCTGGTCGTCGAGGACCAGGAGTACTTCCGGGAGATCGCCAAGGACGCGCTGTCCGAGAAGTTCGAGGTGACCACCGCCGAGAACGCCGAGGACGCCTGGCGCGCCCTGGCCGCCGGAGGCATCTCGCTGCTGGTGCTCGATCTGACTCTCGGCGGCTCCGAGAGCGGCCGGCGCCTGCTGGAACAGATCAAGGTCAAGCCCTGCCCGGTGCTGATCTTCACCTCCCGCGACGAGTCGGAGATGTACGGCGACGAATGGGACGAACTGCAGGCCCTGGGCGCCGACGACATGGTGATCAAGGGCATGAACGTCGGTGAGTCGCTGATGCGCAAGGTCTGCGAACTCCTCGACTGCGCCGACGACCCGATCGACCTCGACTGACTCCACGACGCGCCCCTCGTCCTGTAAGCTGGGGCCATGGACGAGAGCACCCTGCTCATCGCCGTGGCCGTGCTCGCCGCGCTGTGGCTTTTCGGACAGTTCCGTCTGCAGCGTAAGCTGGAGCAACTGCAACAGCACGCCTCCGCCAACGAAACCCTGAAGCAGGACCTGGACGCGCTGCGCGAGCAGGTGCAGCAGAGTCTGGCCGGCGGCCGTGACGCCATCGACCGGCGACTGACCGAAACCAACCGGATGGTCGGCGACGTGCGCCGGGAACTGGGCGAGATCGACCGGCAAACCCGTCACGTGGCCGAGGCCACCCGGGACCTGCGCGGCCTGCAGGACCTGCTGCGCTCGCCGAAGCTACGCGGCGGGCTGGGGGAATACCTGCTGGCCGAGCTGCTGGCCCAGGTGCTGCCCCAGGAGAGCTTCTCGCTGCAGCATCGCTTTCACAGCGGCGACCGGGTCGACGCGGTGATTCGCGCCGGCGAGCGGCTGGTGCCGGTGGACGCCAAGTTCCCGCTGGAGAACTACCGCCGGGTCACCGCCGCCGAGAACGACGAGGAGCGCGGCCGGGCCCACCGCGCCCTGACCTCCGACGTGAAGGCCCACGTCGACGCCATCGCCACCCGCTACGTGTTGCCCGAGGAGGGCACCTTCGACTTCGCGCTGATGTACCTGCCCGCCGAGGCGATCTACCGGGAAGCGTTCCTCGGCGAGGCGGGCAACGACGACCTGCTGCACTACGCCATCGCCCGCAAGGTCATCCCGACCTCGCCGCAATCGTTCTACGCGTACCTGCAGGTGATCGTGCTCGGCCTGCGCGGACTGGCCGTCGAGCGGGACGCCCGGGAGATCGTCGAGCGCCTGGCGGCGATTCGCGGCCGGCTGGGACAATTCGGCGAGTCCTTCGATCTGGTGCAGCGCCACGTGTCCCACGCGCAGAAACAGCTGGACGAATCCCGGCGGCGCCTCGAACGGCTCGACCTGGCGTTGGGGGAAACGACCGGAAGCCCGACCAGCCCGCTCTCTTCCTGACCCCGCCGCGCACCCAACGGCGCCAAAAAAAATGCCCCGCCTGAAGCGGGGCCAAGCATCTCTGAGCTGGAGAAGTTCTCATCGGCCGCGGCGCGCCGTTCTTGAGGTTCGCCGCGGCCGACAAGGCGGGAATGAGGAAACGAAACTCGGTCGGACTAGAAGTGGAACGAGGCACCGACGTAGGCGGACGTACCACCGAGGTCGATGTCGCCGAGCCCGGCGAAGTCGCCGCCGGCCTCATCCTCGACCCACGAATGACGACCCTCGAAGAACAAGCCCCAGTTGGGAGTGACGGGGAACTCGAGGCCGGCCAGGGCGTGGGTGGTGAAGGCCCAGTCGGAATCGATGAAACGATCGAAGAAGATCTCGTCGGTGGTCTGATCGACGAAGTCGCCGATCTCCTCATACTCCCAGTAGGTCACGCCGATGCCGCCGCCGAAGTAGAACACCGGACGGCTGACGAAGCGGCCGCCGCCTCGCTTGCCGTAGCGCCCGGTAGGCACGATCCGCAGATCGACCGAGATCGGCACCAGCTGCAGCCTGCTGTCGTGGAGGATCGGGAACCCGTCTTCATCGATGAAGCCACGGGTCGCGGAGACGTTCTCGGCGTCGTAGAAGTCGACGTTGAGCCCCGCCTCGAAGTGATTGTTGAATCCGTTGACCAGGCTGAAGCCCAGAACGGCGTCGTTGAAATCGGAATCGTCCAGGGTGAAGGCGTTGAACACGCCGTCGCCCTCGACCGGGTCATCCCAGAACTCGCTGTCGGCGTTCGGGAAGAAGCCTCCGAGTCGGACCTGGAACGCCAGGTCGCCGCTGCCGCGGGGCCCCGCCTGAGCGCTCGTGCCGAACGCGGCGACGAGCGCGAAACTTGCCAGAACCAGGACCATCTTCTTGAACATCGCGAACCTCCGTCTCTGTCTCTGTGTGGCCCGGGAGCTACCGGGGTTAGCAGCCAACAGAAATTGCAAAGCGCGGGCCACATACAGCAGGCTCGCAAATCATTGAAAATAAAGACTCTTGCGCAGGGGCGCCCTGTCCGCGTTCGAGGACACCAGACCTCCACACCGGTCACTAGCCTGCCATCCGGGCACAAAAAAAGCCGGAGCGATTCGCTCCGGCTTCTTCCAATCTCTGAGTCGGCGACTATTCGAGGACCCGGATCACCACGCGGCGGTTCTGAGCCCGGCCGTCCGGCGAGTCGTTGTCGGACACCGGCTGAGACGAGCCGTAGGAAATCGAGTTCATGGCGTGCAGCGGAATCCCGCCCTCGGCGTTGAGATAGCGCATCACCACCAGCGCGCGCTTCTCGCCGAGCTCCACGTTGTAGTCCTCGCTTCCGATGTTGTCGGTATGGCCTTCGACCTCGAGGTACACCGCCTTGTCCAGGGCTTTGACCATCTCGGCCAGCCCGTCGAGGTCGGCCTTGGCCTCGGGCGAGAGCTCCGCCTTGTCGAAGCCGAAGCGCACCCGGTCGTCGGACAGGGTCACCGCCCAGAGCAGCTTGCCCTTCATCGCCCGGTTGGCGTCGGCCGCGGCCTGATCGGCACGGCTCATCGCACTGTTGCTCGCCTCTTGAGCCTTCTCGATCTGACCGTCCATGGACGCCAGGCGAGAATCGGTCTCATCGCTGAGATCGGCGATGCGGCGTTCGTTCTGTTCGACGGCGCTCTCGACGCCTCCCACACGGTTGTCGGTGTCCTCGACGTTCTTGCGGAACAACTTCTTGGACACACACCCCGTCGAGAGCAAGAGCGCCATGGTGACGAGAGCCAGCAGCAGGATTCGCGTACTTCTGAACATTCCGTTCTCCTTGCGGACCCGGATCGATCGCGTGCCGCAACCCACGGCCCGTCGTCTCCGAGGCGACGCGTCACGCCACTGTAACCACAGGCGTGACAGGTTTCAATGGGAACGGGCCCCCCCGAAACGGTCCCGAACGGTCAGCAAATCAAGTCGCGTGCCACCGGCGACCCTTGCCCGCAGACCTATTGTTTTCAGCGATTTAGCCGAAATGACCCAGAACAGGCATGCCTGGCGCGGCGTGACGAATCGGGAAGAAACGCCACGCTCCGGGTAAGAATTGCCCCAGGAGTGACGCCGGGGTCAGGGAGTTGCGTAGTAGCCGCTGCGGGTGCGCGCCGAGAGGCGCCGGTGATCGACTTCCAGCCGGATCTGCCGGAACTCGCCCTGCTCGGGAATGCGCGCCGGGTAGTAGCCCAGCATGTACTGGAAGCGCAGCTCGGCATCGAGGAAGGCGATCGCTTCCTTGAGTTCCACCGGCCCGTGCACGGCGAACAGTCGTCCACCGGTTTCGTCGGCGACCCGGTCGAGGACCTCGAAGTTGGTCTCTACCGCGCCCCGGGGCAGCGCCTCGGCCGAGACCGAGAGGAAGCCGAGAGTGAAGATCGGCACGTTGACCTGACGGGCCAGCGCTACCGCCCGGTTCATCGACATGGCGCTGGCGTTGTCGATGCCGTCGGTGACCAGCACGATCGCCTTGCGGCCGCTGATCGAGTCGTCGACCAGCCGCGGCGTGGCGGCGATGGCGTCATTGAGGGCGGTCTGGCCGAACCCCTGCTGGACATCCAGCCGGCGCAGGAAACGCTGCCGGTCGCCGGTAAACTCGGTGATCCAGTCGACTTGGTCGTCGGCGAAGGCGATCAGGGCGAACTGATCCCCCTGGCGCAGGTTGTCGACGAAATAGCGGATCGCCTCCTTGGCGTGCTCCAGCTTGTCCAGCTGGCGCATGCTGCCGGAGACGTCCAGCACGAAGGCGATCGAGACCGGCTCGGTGGTCTCCGAGGAGAAGAACCGGATCTCCTGGGGTGCGCCGTCCTCGAAAACGGTGAAATCGGACTCATCGAGCCCCCGGACGATTCTCCCCCGGCGATCGGTCACCGCCGTGGGCAGCAGGACCAACCGAACCCGGGATTTTTCGGTGTGATGCAGCCGCAGGCGCCGCTCGATCTCGGCATCGTCCAGACGGGGGCCTTCCGCCGATAGCGGCCCGATAGCCGCCCAGAGGCATGCCAGGAGGGCGGCGGTCAGGGCCGGCCGGCCCGCTCTTCGTCGTGGCTTCATCGGGGATTCCTACAGTTTCGGGGGCTCCCTCTCAATCTGCAGCCTTCGGGCCCGCCCGTCAAACCGGCCTGCGGGCGAAAAGCCGCAGCATCCCGGGAGCCGGGATTCCGCAACCTTGACCGGGGTGCCGGGATTTCATATATAGGTGCCTTTGTTTCACCCTGATTTACGGAATCCACCGGCACGGATGAGCGTTGCAGTGCGCCCGGGGTGGGGGGGCTTTCAATTGAAGTTCAATCGACGTTTCGCGACGGCAGCGCTTGCGCTCGCCCTGGTCCTGCCCATCTGGGCCACTTCGGCCGCCCTGGCCCAGGAAGAAGAGGCCGAACAGCCGGCCGCCGGGGCAGCCGAGGAGGAAGAAAAGGGGCCCGGTTTCTGGGGCAACAAGTTCGCCCTCTACGTCGAGGTCCTCGCCGGCGAGTCTTCCTCATCGGATATCGAACCCGATATCGTGGTGGCGGAGACCCTGGTCACCCGCAACACCTACTCGATTGACACCGCCGACCACGGCCGTGTGGTGTTCGGCTGGAAGCTCCCCGAAGAGAAGGGTGGCTTCCGCGTCTCCTTCACCGGGCACAAGGAAACCGACTTCATCTTCGACTCGCGGGGCACCCGCTTCGACGTGGCCAACCCGCTGGGCGGCGTGACCCAGGCCAACGAGCGCGTCGAGTGGTGGAACGTGAACATCCAGAACGGCCAGTTGGTCTCCACCGCGACCACGCCGACCTGGAACCCGCTGACCGACGACGCCGATGGCGGCGGCGATGCCGATATCGAGGAGATCACCTTTGCGCCCTCGACGTTGGGCGTGACCCGCAGCGCGGCCACCACGCTGCAGAACCAGGTCCAGACCCTCGACCTGGTCTACCACCGCAACTGGGGCGGCCGGCTGGTCGACGCCCAGTGGGAAGGCGGCCTGCGTTACTTCGCCTACGAGGGCAACCTGCCGATCGGAAGCTGGCTGCGCACCGGCTTCAACAACAGCCCTGCCGAAGGGTTCACCGACGGTGTCGGCCTCAACCTGATCAACTTCACCCAGGAAGCCACCGGCATCGGTCCGACCGGTAGCGCCGAGTTGCGGGTCAACCTGCTCCGCGGCAAGCTGGTGCTCTACGCCAAGGGCCGCTTCGCCTTCATCATCCAAGATATGGAAACCGACTCCGGCGACTTCTTCACGCTGGTGCGCGACCAGACCAACAACTCGGTCTTCCCGGTGGCCAGTCGCCTGCGTCGCGAACTGAGCAAAGATGTCTGGCATTCGGGTGGTGAGTTCGGCGTTCGCGGCAAGCTGAAAAACGGCCTGACGATCCACGCCGGCTACTTCCTGCACGTCTACCACGACGCGATTCTGCTGCCGACGGAGCTGGCGATCCCGACCACGCTGAACGAGGCCAACCAGCCTGCCGAGGCGCTGTACAAGACCAGCGACTGGCGGATGGACGGTTGGCGCGCCGGGGTGTCCTACCAATTCTGAGAGCCGGCTCCCCCGCGGGAGCGACCGATCTAGCGTTCAAAGCGCGCCGTGGGAACGGCGCGCTTTTTCTTTCCGGGGGCGCTGGTCGGCAGGCCGGGGGCGATTCACCTAGCTGTCGATCAGGGCGTCGAACTGGGTCCAGAAGGCCGGGTTCGACTTGGAGACGCAGGCCGGGTCATCGATGATCATGCCGGGAATGCGCAGCCCCGCGACGGCGAAGGCCATCGCCATGCGATGATCCGCCGCGGTGTGGATCAGCGCGCCTCGCAGCCCCTCGGCAGAGGGCGGATCGATCTCGAGGGTGTCGGGCAACGCGCGGGCTCCCCGCCCCAGCGCACGCAGGTTCGCCGCCACCACTTCCAGGCGATCGGACTCCTTGATGCGTAGATGCGCGACGCCGCGGATACGGCACGCCTCGCGGGAGAACCGGCCGAGCACCGCGACGGTGGGCGCGATGTCCGGAGCGTCGGTGCGGTGGATGGCCTGGAGGTGGGCCTGGAT
>CAZBZH010000245.1:0-6696 GCA_964496265.1 uncultured Acidobacteriota bacterium
ACCGTCATCGTCACACTGTTGATGGGCACCTGCCCCGTCGAGGTCCCGTGGGACTTCAAAGAGACGGATATGCCCGTGCGTACCGTCTCCCAGGACCCGATGGGCTTCGAGACGGACGTCGTGAGCCGACAAATGGTCGTCGCCAAAGACGACCCGGTCCTCCGGCCCCTGGACAACGAGGACTTCTTCCCCGATCCGTCCGCGGCCCGCATCGAAGACATGGCGGGCGTTGCGAAGAAGTTCACGATGGGCGCCGCCGAGGCCCGCGCCAAGGCCCAGCAAGGCGTCTACAACGACGATGCCGTAAAACTGGCCATCAAGAAAGGCCACCGGCGCCGGGAAGAGCGCGACAAGTTCCGCACGGGCCGCGACCAGCCCCAAGACGCCAACATGGCCGATGCGTTCGGGCCCCTGGAAGGGCTCGAGTATTGGGGGGACGTCCCAAGCGAGGAAACCGGCGCCACCCGCTACGTCATCACGATGCTGAATGACGTCGTGGTACGGAACGCCCGGTACCCGCTGGCCGATCCCGAACTCCCCTTCCGGGCTGCGGTCATCAACCCGGTCGGCCGGCGTTTCTATGGCATCGCCCCGGGCGAGATCATGCGCTATGACCAGTCGATCCAGGACGCCATCAAGGTTCTGTTGATCGAGGCCATGATCCGGGAAGTCCATCCGCCGATCGCCTACGACCCCGATAGTGAGGTCGACGAGTCCCGGCTCTTTAGCTGGAGCCCGGATGTTCCGATTCCCGTACGGGGCGGGCCTAACGCCATCGGAACCCTGAAGTACGGCGCGAACATTCCCGCGGGCCTGCAAGCCCTTTTGCAGGGCAAGCAGAACATGCAGGAGCTCTCCGGTGCCCTGGGCTCCGTGCAGGGCCAGGGCCTCGGGATCGACCGCGCCAGCGCTACGGAAGCGCAACTCACCTTCCAGGAAGCGCTATCCCGCCCCGACCTGGTGGCATCCCTGTTTGAGCGGGAGTTCTGGCCCTCCGTCGCCCGCTCCGCCATCCATCGCTACCAGCAGTTCCTTGGAGATAGCGAAGACCTGCAGATGCGGGTCGGTCAACTGCCGGAGCCGGTCTGGATTGGCGACGTCATGGGCGATTTCGACGTCACGTTCCACGGCTCCCGCCTGGTGCGCACCAAACAGAGCAAGCTGCAGTCCGTCGATCGGTTGGTCGCCCTCGCCTCCGCGGTGCCGGAATTCCGGGCTGTGGTCCCCTGGCTCGAGATGGCCCCCCATGTCGTCGGGGATATGCTGGAACTGGAAGACGTTGCGGCCAAGATTTCGGGCAATACGGTACTGCAGAACGCCGTACTATCCGCGTTGGCCGGCGGCCAGGGCGGCGCCGGAAACAACCAGTTGGCGACTGCCTCCGAACCCGCCGGAACCCTGCCTAGCCAGGCTGCAGGGGGGACGGCGTGAACGTAATTACAGAATCGAAAGTCTGGAACGACATCTTCAAGCGCGATCGGCGCCGAGAGTCGGAGGCGTCCGAAGCCGAGGTCGACGCCCAGAACCGAGCCCGGGAGTTCCTGGAGTGGATCGAGCGGCCGGCGGGCCTGCGGCACCTGGCTTTCTTGGAAGGTGAGGCCATGCAGCCGCTACAGTTAGGCTCAGACGGCTTGACTGAACAGGCGGTTCGCTGCAACACTTATCGGGAGCTACTGAAAAAGCTGCGTGACGAAGAACGTCGCGCCAAGCAAATGTTGGGGGTTGAGTGAGCGACAAGCCGGAAAAAGCTGTGGACTACTCGGATATGAGCCTCGAAGAACTCGACGCTCTGATGAGGAAAGGGGGTGATCCCCAAGAGCAGGCCCAGGCTGAGCCCGAGCCCGAGCCCGAGCCTGCACCGCAGGAAGAGCCGGCTCCGGAATCCGAGACGGAGCCGGCGGAAGCCCCCGAACAGCAGCCGGAAGAGAAGCCCGAGGAGTCTCCTGCGGAGTCGTCCGACGAAGACGAAGACTTCGACGAAGGGGGCAACCGTTTCGAGCAGTTGCAGCAGGAATTACGTGCCGAGAAGGCAGCGCGTGAGCGCATGGAAATGCTCCACGGCCTGCGCGCAGGTGAAACGGGGCACCTCAAAAAGAAGATCAAAGAGATGGAAAAGGCCCTGGCTGCCCAGCGGAACCCCGCGGACAGCGAGAGCGCCTACGACACGCAAGAAGACTTGCCCACTCCTGCCGAGCCTGAACGCAAGCCGGCGGGGTCCGAATTCGAGTCAAGGTTGGCCGAACTCGAGTCGGATAAGCAGCAGCGGGCGGCCCTGAACGCTCTACAGGATTTCTACGTAGAGCATGGAATGCTTGACGACAAAGGCGAACTGACCGCCGAAGCCGAACAAGTAGCCCAACTCATGGCCCCGATCGTGGACAAGCAGATCAAGGAGTACGCCGAAGTTCCGATGAGCGCCAAGTTCCGGCAAAAGCTGTCGCGGAACATCCTGGACGTAGCCCACGCCCAGGCATCCGCGAAGCAACTTGCCGAAAGACGGGCCAAGTACAAGGAACGGAAAGCGTCCCAGGTCTCTGCAAAGCGCAAGGAAAAACTGGCCGCCAGCATTAGCGGGTCTAGCTCGCAACCCTCGGCACAGGAGAAGCCGACACCGCCTACTCTTGAAGAGATGAAGGCAGAGCTAGATCGCCGTGCCAGTGGCGGTTAGGGCGTAAGGACGTCCGGCCGGCACCTGGCTAAAGGTGCAACATGGCCGATTTCAATACCACAACCAACAGTTCCCTTCTGACGACTTACCTTCAGAAGGACTTCATCAAGACGCTCGAAGAAGAGCTCCAGTGCCAGAAGTTCTGTGTCAAGGGCGACATGCCCAAGCAGAGCGGCAAGACGGTACGCTGGAACGTCTTCGGCAACCCGGGCTCCAGCACCACGGCGCTGAACCCCGAGGGCGCTCAGCCCTACGACAGCCCGACTACCATCAACGAGACGTCCATCTCGACCACCGGGACAGACGCGACTCTCGCGGAATACGGGGAGTACATCCCGTTCACCAAGCTGTCCGAAATCACTTCGGCGCCGGGTACCCGTGAAGAGATCCGCAAGCGCTTCTCGTTCGGTGGCATGAAGGCCGTCGACACCCTGATCCGTAACGAAGCCCTGACCACGACCACCGCATTCTACGCGGGGGCGGGGCAAACCGGCGGCTCGACGACCGTGGCCGCGCCGGCCGATGGTTCGGCTGCAGCCATCATGGGCGCATCCAAGGAACTCTGGGATAACGCCGCCATCGGCTTCACCGGAGTCCCCGGGCACCCCGGGGGCGAACTCGCCGCCGTCGTGGCGCCGCAGACCGAACTCGACATGGTCACCGAGGCCAGCACCACGCGCATGACCTGGAAAGATGCCGTGGTCAACGTCCCCGGCGCCATGGGCCAGGAAAAGGCCATCCGCGGCAAAATGGGATCGGTGTACGGCACCGCCTGCTACCGCTCCCAGAACCTATCCACCACCACCGTTTCCTCGAACCTCAGCTACAACAACATCATCTTCTCGGAAGGTGGTATCGGCTGTGTCGCGATCGACGACATGGACCCGCAGGTCTACGTCAACGAGCCCGGCGAGGGTTCGACGGACAACCCGTACCGTAACCGATCGACGATTTCGTGGCACATCTTCTTCGCCACGGCGTTGATCGACTCCAATCGCATCGTGCGTCTCTACACGGACGCCTAGTCCCAACAGGGGGCGCCGGGAACTTTCATCCTTTCCGCCCGGCGCCCCCGCCTTTAGGAGCATACGAATGCCCAAGTACGTCGTAACCCGGAATCTTTCGGTCTCTGCCGGCCAGTTCGGCAACCGCAGCAAATTCGACCGGACGCTTCCGGTCGGCGCCATCATCGAAGGGGACGAACGTCACCCGTTCATCCGCGACAACGTGGAGGGTATCGGGATGCCTTCGCCGCGGATCAAACTGGCGACCGAGGCCGAGATCAAAGCCTGGGACGCCCAGGCAAAGAAGAACGCGAGTGCCGCCAAGAAGGCCGCCGCGGCCAAGTCCCAGGAGATCGCCCAGGCGCTGGCCGGCGGTAAGTAGATGGACCTCGCACTACAGAAACCGGCGGAGACCTTCGTCGGTGCCGCCATGCCGTACAGCCGGATCCTGGAAGGTCTGCAGGAGCTAAATCCCGGCATCCAGGCGGATGTGCCTGAGAACCGGCCGTCCGATTGGACCTACTACATGGATACGGCCGCGAAGCACATCGACAAGGTGACGGGCCTGTACTTCTACGGCCGGTTTCTGTGTGCGATCGACCGGGGGCCGATGGTCCCGGAGCTCGACGTTTGGGAGTACGTCGAGGGCGTCCGCGAAATCGACATGTCGGAGATCGACTCTCCGCGCTACGCCGACATTTCCCGCGTCATCTACGCCAAGTTCGAGAAAGGCCACCCGTACTACGAGGCGGCCTATGCTCGAGCGGAGCGTAAGGACGACAACTACAAGCTTTTGGATAGCGGGGAGGTCATCCGCTATCAGGCTCTTGTCGAGGGCATGATCCCGGATCGCGTCATCCGGCGGGGCTGGCGGGAGACCTTCGACCGGCTCACCCGTTGCAAAGTGCCCGGTATCGACAAGATCGCCCTTGAGGGCAAGTTCAAGGTGACGCTGTGACTGAGTGGGCGCCCACACCCGGCACGAAGCCGTTCAGCACGATCAAGCGAGAAATCGCCCGTTACGTGCTACGCGACGAGTCCGCCGATGCGCTGACCGCTGCCGGGGAGGCTGCGAACAACGGCGTACGCTTCCTGAACTTGCAGGAGTGGCGCTGGGGCCTCAGCTACCAGGACATCACCTTCGTGGTCGGCCAGGCTGACTACAACCTGGATACGCAGTTCGATAAACCCCGATCGTTCAGTTTGATGAACAGCAGCGACCAACCTTACGGCCGGCTGGAGTTTGTCAACCCGAAGACGTTCGAGGAGAACTGGCCGTATTCCACGGAGAATGGGCACCCGCACTACTACACGGTATTCAACGACCACGAAAACGGCCTCGTGACGCTGAATCATGCGCCGTCTCAGTCCTGGGTCGACCAGACGCCTACGGGCCGGCTGCGGTTCTTCCGTAGGTTGAGCCTGTACGCCGAAGACGACAACCGCCTCGACGGCCCCACTGAGGCGGAGTTGTTCGTTATCTGGTACGGCCGGTTCGACCTTGCGAACACCTATGCCCCGGAGAAAGCGGCTGCAGCCGAGAAGCAGTTCAACCGCATCTTCCAGGAGCTCAAACGGAAGAACCTGCGCAACCACGACTACGCCAGGTTCCCGCGGGTGATTGCATGACGACCTACGAGCGCAACGCCTTGCGGCGCACAGCCACGGCTGACCGGGACGGTAAGCGAGGTGGCAAAATCTACCTGGAAGCCGACACCGTAGAGCACGACGAGCGGGGCGGCGAGAAGCAAGATACGGAAGCGGCCGAACTGTGGACGCTGAGGTACTGAGATGTTGACGTTCCGCGAAGGCCAGGAGCTGGTCAATAGCTCCAACAGCAAGCCGGATTGGGCGGCGGGTTATACTGTGTACGCCACCCCGATCGGCGCCCGGGTGGCGTCCGTCTCGAGCGGCAGCACGATTACGGTGGACGCGCCGCATAGCTTCCGAGTCGGGGACAAGTTCCTGCGCAATCCCGGGAGCGACAACGAGTACAGCGCTGAGGCGATTCAGAGCGTCACGGCAACGTCCATCACCTTCGCTTCGGCCACGTTCTCCGTTGCTGTGGGGGACTTTCTGGTCAACCTGGGACCGGACACCGGCTCCGCAACCCCGAACTACGACGCCAGCCCGGTCAAGCTGTGGCAGGACCCCGACGCCGGAACCGCCAAGGCCAACCCTGCCACGCTGGACAGTGCCGGCCGGTGGACCTACTACTACCGCGGCTCCGGCCAGGTATGGGAACTGATCCGCAATAGCCAGGGTACGCCCGTGCGCGTCATTCGGGGGTTTGGCTCCGGGCAAGAGTCGAACCCGCTAGATTTCGGGGCAGCCGCGGATGGGGTCACGGATGACCACCCCGCGATCCAGGCCGCGGTTGATGCAGCCGAACAGGCGGGCGGTGGCCGGGTCTTCTTGCCCGTTGGCACCTATCTGTTGAACTCGCAGCTTGACGTGGATGCGGACTGCTCGATCGTAGGCGAGGGCTGGGGCACTGTCCTTAAGTGCGGCGGGGCCAATGCAGCCATCGACTGCGACAACGACAGCACGCGGTTCTTTGTAACCCTCAGTGACTTCAGCGTAGATGGCAATGACGCTGGCGAGTTGAACAGCGGCCTCGTGAAGTTCGCGGACAACGCCCACTTTTCGTGTGAGCGCCTGCGTATCTTCAATGCGCAGCAGACGGGGCTTACGGCCCCCGACGGGGTTAACGGGGTGTCGCTGGGTGGCCCGAACGGTTCGGCCACGGGCACGATCCGAGACTGCGAGTTCTACGACCTGAGCAAGCCTGCGGTTTACGTCAATGTGTCCGCTTCTGATGCGGTCCTCGTTGAGGGCTGCCGCATCTACAACATCACGGGAAACGGGACGGCCCAGGGCATTGCCTTCGCTGGGTGTAAGCGAGGCAAGGCCGTCGGCAACGACATCTTCAACATCGAGGGCATCGGCATCGCCGTCGACGCCGGCGATATCAGCGGCACGCCCATCGCCCCTGAGCAGATCGTTATCGCGCACAACACCATC
>CAZBZH010000246.1:0-6664 GCA_964496265.1 uncultured Acidobacteriota bacterium
CCCGCGACCGGTCTGGCGGTGTTCGAGACCCTGCGGGAGCTCCAGGACGAGCAGCCCTTTGCCCTGGTCCTGGCGACCCACAGCGAGACTCTGGCCCGAACCTGCGGCCGGGTGATGCGGATGCGGGCGGGAAAGCTGGAAACGATGGGAGAAAACGCGGCCCGGGACTACTTTGACGGTGTTGCCGGGTAGCATCCGCTCGGGCAGAATATTAGCTTCGTAAGGTAGCCGCTTCGGACGGTCGGAGCCGGCTCGACCCGCAGGGCCTAACATGTTCGAGAAGTTCACCGAGAAGGCAAAACGCATCCTCTTCCTGGCCCGCTACGAGGCCAGCCAGCAGGGCTCCAAGGTCATCGGGACCGAGCACCTCCTGCTGGGTCTGTTGAAGGAGGGGGAGGAGACGACCCGGGAGTTGTTCGACCGGGCCAACGTCTCGATGGACTTCCTGCAGGCCGAGCTGGAAAAGCGCGGCCCGGCCCGGGAGAAACTCTCCACCTCGGTCGAGATCCCGTTCAGCGACGAGACCAAGAAGGTGCTGCAGTACGCCGAGGAAGAGGCGGAGCGCCTGATGCACCCGCACATCGGCACCGAGCACGTGCTGCTGGGGCTGCTGCGTCTGGAGGAATCGGTCGCCGGCCGCCTGCTGGCCGAACGGGGCATGCGCCTGTTCGCCGTCCGCGAGGACGCGGTCAACATCTACAAGCGCCGCGCCCTGCCGCGTAAGAAGAAAGAAACCCCCTTCCTCAACGAGTTCTCGCGAGATCTGTCGGAACTCGCCGAGCGCAAGGTGTTCGACCCGCTGATCGGGCGTGAGTCCGAGCTCGAGCGGGTCATCCAGGTGCTCTCCCGCCGCCGCAAGAACAACCCGGTGCTGCTGGGCGAGCCCGGCGTGGGCAAGACCGCCATCGTCGAGGGGTTGGCCACGCGCATCGTCGAAGGGGTCGTCCCGCCGTCCCTGCTGCAGAAGCGGATCCTGGCCCTCGACCTCTCCCTCGTGGTCGCCGGCACCAAGTACCGCGGTCAGTTCGAGGAGCGGCTCAAGGGCATCATCACCGAGCTCACCGGTTCCGATGACGTCATCATCTTCATCGACGAGATCCACTCGCTGATCGGCGCGGGCTCGGCGGAGGGGTCGCTGGACGCGGCCAACATCCTCAAGCCGACCCTCTCCCGCGGCGAGGTTCAGTGCGTCGGTTCGACGACGCCCCGGGACTACCACAAGTACATCGAGAAGGATCGGGCGCTGGTACGCCGCTTCCAGCCGATCTCGATCAAGCCGCCGACCAACGAGGAGACCTACGAGATTCTCGAAGGGGTCAAGGAACGCTACGAGCGCTTTCATGGCGTCCGTTTCTCGACCCAGGCGATCCGGGCGGCGGTTTATCAGTCCAACCGCTACATCACCGATCGCTTCCTGCCCGACAAGGCCATCGATGTCCTCGATGAGGCGGGTGCCCGGGTCAAGCTGGGCAAGAGCACCTGCTATGCCGAGATCAAGCGCATCGAGCGGGATCTCAAGCGGGTGGTCGAGGGGATGAAGGGAGCGCTGGCTCGAAAGGACTTCGACGAGGCGGTCTCCTTCCACGATCAGGAAGTCACCCTGCGCCGCCAGCACGAAGAGTTCAAGCAGCGCTACGAAACCGAGTGCAACAAGATCCTCGACGTCGGCCAGCAGGACGTCGAAGAGGTGATCTCCCGCTGGACCGGTATCCCGATCCAGTCGGTGGCCCAGGAAGAGGCGGACAAGCTGCTCAAGATGGAGGACTACCTCCACGAGCGGATCGTCGGCCAGGACGCGGCGATCTCCGCGCTTTCCCGGGCGATCCGGCGTTCCCGCGCCGGGCTCAAGAACCCCAACCGGCCGATCGGGTCGTTCATCTTCCTCGGCCCCACCGGCGTGGGCAAGACCGAGGTGGCCCGCACCCTGGCCGAGTTCCTGTTCGGCAGCGAGAAGGCGCTGGTGCGCTTCGACATGTCCGAATACATGGAGAAGCACTCGATCGCCAAGATGATCGGTTCGCCTCCGGGGTATGTCGGCCACGAAGAGGGCGGTCAGTTGACCGAGCGGATCAAGCGCCAGCCCTACAGCGTGATCCTGCTCGACGAGGTCGAGAAGGGTCACCCGGACATCCTCAACATCCTGCTGCAGGTGCTGGAAGACGGCCTGATCACCGACGCCTACGGCCAGGCGGTGGACTGCAAGAACACCCTGGTGATCATGACCTCGAACATCGGGTCGACCCACATCGCCCGCACCGGCGGCAAGCTCGGATTCAAGACCAACGACGAAAGTCAGGCGTTCAAGGACCGCCGCGACCTGGTGCTCAACGAGGTCAAGCGGACCCTGAGCCCCGAGTTCATCAACCGGATCGACGAGATCGTGGTGTTCGACGCCTTGAGCGAACAACAGCTGCGGGATATTGCCCGCATCATGATCCGGCGGTTGAACGAGGGCCTCGAGGAGCGCAAGATCCAGCTCACGGTGACCGACGAAGCCTGCGACTGGCTGGTCCAGACCACCTGCCAGGACCGCTCCTACGGAGCCCGTCCGCTGCGCCGGGCAATCCAGCGACACATCGAGGATGCGCTGTCCGAGTCCCTGATTCAGGGGGATTTCGAGGAAGGACCGATCGAGGTCTACCTGGACGACGACCGGCTCGCCTTCCGCAGCGCCATCACCGAAACCTCCTCCACCTAGGCTCCGATACGCCGGCCCTCGGCCGCTGCCCGCCCGCCGGTCCCGGCGGGGCGGTCCCGCTGTGACTAAACGCGAGATCTCGGGTAGAATCCGCTTTCCGAGGGGAATGAGGGCCATCCTGATCCGCTCCAGAGCGAGCGGCTGCCTTCCGCGTTACAATACGGTGCCGTAGTCGGGGCGCCTCGGCGCTCGAGTGGCTCGATACGGCTGGACCGATCGGGTGGGCATGACGCCCGGCCCGCCTTCTGGTGCATGACTAGCAAGTTCTCATTCAAAGCGTACCGCCTTCCCGCCGCCCTCCTGGTGGCCTGGGCCCTGTTGTTCCCGCTTTCCGCCGGCTCCGCCCAGGCGGCGCCCGGGACCATCGAGTCGATCACGGTCCAGGGGCTGTTCCGCATGACCCCGGCCGCCTTCCGCCACGCCCTCGAGATCGAGGAAGGGGATGCCTTCGATCGTGAGCGGATCCTGACCCGCTACCGCTACCTCTGGGACCTCGGACTCTTCAACGACATCACGATCAGCGCGGAGGATGCCCCGGAGGGGGGCAAGGCGCTGATCATCGTCGTCGAGGAGCGCCCGGTGCTGACCTCGGTGACCTACGAGGACAACAAGGTCGCCACCCGCACCCAGATCGAGGACGCTCTCGCCGAACGAAAGATGAGCATCGAGCTGGGCAAGCCCCTCGATCGCAAGCAACTCGGCGACGTCGCCGCCGCGATCCGCGACCTGCTCGGCTCCAAGGGCCACCTGGACTCCGCCGTCGACTACCGGGTCGAGCGGGCCACCGAGACCAGCCGGTCGGTCTACTTCACGATCAAACCCGGTCGCAAGACCCGAATCCGTGAGATCCAGTTCACCGGCAACGAGGTGTTCAAGGACCGGCAGCTCAAGGACCAGCTCGAGCTGACCCAGGAGTACCAGTGGTACTGGCCCTGGTCCCAGAAGAATCTCTACCACCCGCTCAAGTGGGACCAGGATGTCGGCAAGATCCGGGAGCTCTACCAGAACTGGGGCTACCTGGATGTCGAGCTGCGGGCTCCGGTGGTCGAGGTGCTCAAGGACTCCGACGACGACAAGAAGAAAAAGAAGAAGCGCCGCGGCGACGACTCCGAGGAATCCGAGGAGACCGCCACCGCCGACGCCAACGGCGTGGCGGCCAACGGCCACCCGGTCGCCGATGGAGCCGCCGCCGATTCGTCGGTCGATGACGGCGCGGAGCGGCCCTCCAAACCGAAGAAGGATCCGGCGCGCAAGCAACGCAAGAAGCTGGCGAAGATCCAGGAGCGGCTGGACGGCGAAGACCTCGATCTGGACGAGCGCCAGGACCTGCTCGAGAAGAAGAGCAAGATCGAGAAGAAGATCCGCAAGAAGGAAGCGAACGCCGAGAGCCCCGGCCGCCGCTGGGTCCGCCTGGTGGTCCCGGTGGTCGAAGGGGAACAGTACAAGGTCGGCGACATCACCTTCTCCGGAAACTCGGTGCTGACCGAGGACCAGGTCCGCTCCCAGATCCCGCTGGCCGCCGGCGGCATCTTCAACAACGGAGCGCTGGATTTCGGCGTCGACGTGCTCAGCCGCAGCTACGCCAACAAGGGGCACCTCTACGCCAACGTCGTCCGGCGGATCCAGCGCCGGGAAGACGAGGCGGTGGCCGACGTCCACATCGAGATCGACGAGGATGAGCCTTATTACGTCGATCACATCGAGTTCGTCGGCAACACCAGCACCCAGGACCGGGTCCTGCGCCGGGAGGTGCAGCTGATCGAGGGCCAGTTGTTCAACCGCAGCGCCATCGATCTGTCCCGGATCAAGCTGAACCAGCTGGGCTACGTCCTGTCCCAGGAAGATCCGGTGGTCGAGCCGGTGGAAGGGGAGCAGCGGGTCAACGTCAAGTTCGCGGTGCAGGAGCAGGGCCGCAACGAGATCCAGATCGGCGGCGGATACAGCGGCATCGACGGTGCCTTCTTCTCCGGCGTCTATTCGACCCGCAACTTCCTCGGGCGCGGTCAGGTGCTCTCCACCGCGCTTCAGATCGGCGGGCGTTCCAACCGCTACCAGCTCTCGTTCACCGAGCCCTGGTTCCTCAACCGGCCCTACAACCTCGGGTTCAGCATCTTCCGCCGGGACGTCGACTTCGGCGACACCCTGCGCAGCACCAGCGAAGGCGGCGGCATCATCTTCGGGAAGCTCCTGGGCCGCTTCGGCCAGGTGCAGGTGGGCTACAACTACGAGCGGGTCGAGTCGTCCAGCTCGGCGTTCACCGTGGCCGGCACCCAGCTCTCCCAGTCCGCCAGCAACGAGATCTCGAGTCTGACGCCGGTCTACCGCTACAACACCGTCAACAACCCCTACCGGCCCTCGTCGGGTACCCAGTTCAACGCCAGCCTGCAGATCGCCGGCGGCCCGCTGGGGGGCGATACCTCGTTCATCAAGCCGATCCTGAGCTACACCACCTACAAGCGGACCGGCCGCCGTGGGTTCCTCGGGTTCAACAGCCGCGTCGGGTTCGTGACCGAATGGGACCGGGGCAGCAGCCTCAACTCCCAGAACGTGTTCGGTATCCCTCGATTCCAGCGCTTCTGGATCGGCGGCGACACCCAGGGCCCACGGGTGTTCGAGATTCGCACCATCACCCCGTTGCGCTACGTGCTGCTCGACGACAACGGGGCCATCGACCGGGTCATCGGCGACCCGCGCAACATCCCGGTCGAGCAGTTGGCCAACCTCGACGGCGTTCCGGTGCTGCTCGAGGTCGGCGGCGACCGCTTCTGGATGACCCAGCTCGAATGGGTCTATCCGTTCAACGAACAGGTCGACGTGGCACTGTTCGCCGATGCCGGCGACGTGCTGTTCGAAGATACCTCCTTCGGTTTCGATACCTTCCGTGCCTCGGCGGGTATCGAACTCCGATTCCACCTGCCGGTCTTCCCCGTGCCGCTCAGGCTCATCTACGGAGTTCCCATCCGCAAGCTCGAGGATGACGACACCGGCGCCTTCCAGTTTTCGATCGGTCGAAGCTTCTGACCCCGAATCCGTCCGAGGAGAGAGTTCGCATGAGCAGAATGGCTATCAAGGTTTTCGTGTGTGCGGTCCTGATGACCCTGGCCGCCGGTTCGCTGTCAGCCCAGCAGATCAAGATCGGCGTGGTCGATCCGGTCCGCGTCTCCGAGGAGACCGCCGAGGGACAACGTATCCAGACCCGGCTCAAGAAGTTCAGCGAGGACAAGCAGTCCGAGATCACGGCGCTTGAGAACCAGCTGACCAACCTGCAGAAGGACTATCGCGCCCAGGCGCTGTCTCTGTCGGCCGACAAGCGGGCCAACATGGAGAAGCAGATTCAGCTCAAGCAGCTGGAGCTCAGCTCGATGCGCGACGCGGCCAGCCGGCAGTTCCAGCTCGAGTTCAACGAGGCCAACGACCGGTTCCAGGCGCAGCTGCTCCAGGCGGTCGACGAGTACGGCCGCCGTGAGGGCTTCGCCCTGATCCTGGATCGCAACCAGGTCGCCTGGGCCGCCCAGACGGTGGATGTGACCACCGGCGTGGTCGACCTGTTCAACCAGTTGTTCTCCGGTAGCTGACCGGTGACTCTGGAGGAGCTGGCCCGGCATGTCGGCGGAAACGTCGTCGGCGATCCGGGCCGCTCGATCTCGGGGGTCGCGACGCTGCAACAGGCCGGTCCGGAGCAGATCAGCTTCCTGACCAACGCCCGCTACCGGGCGGATGCCGAGGCCACCGGCGCCGGCGCGGTACTGACCGCGCCGGGCAGCGGGCTCCAGGGGATCGATCTGATCGAGGTCGAGAACCCCTACCGCGCCTGGGCTCGGGTCCTCGAACGCTTCCATCCCCGCCACCGTCCGGAACCGGGAGTCTCCCCGGACGCCCGGGTGGACCCTTCTGCCGAGTTGGGCGAAGGGGTGTCCATCGGGCCGTTCGCCGTGGTCGAGGAAGGGGTGCGGCTGGGGCAGGGGG
>CAZBZH010000247.1:0-6660 GCA_964496265.1 uncultured Acidobacteriota bacterium
ACCCGGCCAACGACGCCGACTCCGACGGCATCTGCGGCGACGTGGATAACTGCCCCACGACTCCGAACCCGGGTCAGGAGGACACCGACGGGGACGGGATCGGCGACGCCTGCGACTTCGCGGGCGGTGTCGACACCGATAACGACGGCATGGAGGACGGTGTCGACCCCTGTCCCGTCGATGCGCTCAACCGTTGCTACGGCCCGGTGGCCGTCGATAGCACCGAGGGCACGCCGGTGCGGATCAATACCAACAGCACCAACGCCGAGTGCTCCGGCAACAAGGTCGATTGCAACGGCGACATCTGGTACTCCGACTTCGGCTTCAACACCGGACGCAACTCGGTCTGCAACCTGGGCGGCGGCGGCGAAGCCTGCGTGATCTCGGGGATCGACACGGTGTTCGGCTGCGACAGCGAGGAGACCGAGGACATCTTCCAGTGCAACCGCTGGGACCGGCAGAACCCGCCGCCTCTGGAGTACAGCTTCGACGTGCCCGACGGCAGCTATCTGGTGAACCTGCTGTTCGCCAACAGCTTCGACGCGACCAGCAACCCCGGGGACCGGGTGTTCGACATCCTGATCGAGGGTCAGCTGGTCTACGACGACTTCGACGAGGTGGTCGCCTCGGGTGGCCCGGCCAACGCCGTCGTCCGCGCCGCGGTGGTCCAGGTGACCGACGGCAACGGCATCCAGATCGGGTTCCTTGAGGAGGTCAGCTTCCCGCAGATCAAGGGCATCGAGGTGCTGGCCGAGATGACCAGTGGCGCCTGCAGTCTCGACACCGACTGCAACGATAACGACCCCTGCACCCAGGACGTTTGCGACACCGGAACCGGTCAGTGTTCCAACAACCCGCTGCCCGATAGCGACAGCGACGGTTTCTGCGACGCGGTCGACAACTGCCCGCAGGATCCCAACCCCGATCAGGCCGATCCCGATGGAGACGGTCGCGGCGCCGCCTGCGATGCCCTCGAAGGGGATGGGGACAACGACGCCCTGGCCGACGGTCTCGACCCCTGCCCCGACGATTCCCGCAACCTCTGCTTCGGCCCGGTGGCCATCGATCCGGTGACCAGCTCTCCGGTGCGGGTCAACGCCGGGGATCAGGGCGCCTGCGCCGGCATTCGGCAGGATTGCGCCGGCAACTTCTGGGTCGCCGACAACGGCGCGACCTCCGGGACGTCCACGTCTTGTCTGGACGGCGGCGACTGCGAGGTCGGCGGGTTGCCCGCACTCTTCGGCTGCGAGGACGGCAACACCATCGACCTGTTCGAGTGCGCCCGGGACGACGAGGCCGGGCCGCAGGATCTCAGCTACAGCTTCGCCCTCGCTCCGGGCACCTACGTGGTCAACCTGCTGTGGGCCAACGTCGGCGGCACCTCATCGGTCGAGCGCACGATGGACGTCACGATCAACGGTTCGCTGGCGCATGACGACATCGCGCCCCACGTGATCGCCGGAGGCTTCGGGACGGCGGTGGTGCAGTCCTCGGTCGTGACCATCGTCGGCGCCGAGGGCTTGACCATCGAGTTCGACGCGGTGCTGGGGCAACCGTCGATCTCGGCGATCGAGGTGCTGAGCCAGCCCTGACCGTTGGGGAGCCGGCTGTCTCGTCAGCCCGGCTTTCAGGAAACCGCGAGCAAAAAAAACGGGGCGGGCCCGCCAGGCCCGCCCCTTCGCTCAAGGGGACCAATCTTTCCGTTGGATGAAAAGGTACCGGGGCAGCGCCTCCCCGCAACCCCTTCCATGCGTCAGGAAACGGGCTCCAGGGGCCGGATCCACCCGGTTTTCCGCCTTTTCCGGCTCTTCCACGGCGGCCGCTCCGGTAAGCCCGCTTCGGCGTCCAGGGCGGATCCTCCGCTGGAAGCCCGCACCGGAGGCGGCTATGCTGGGGCGCTCAGGCGAAGGGGCCGAATACGAAGGAGCGTGCGATGAAGCGAGGGTTCTCAGGGATCGTTCTCGGTCTGGCGCTTGTGGCCGCCGCCTGTTCGGGGGGAGGGGAGTCCGATTCGGGCGCGCCCCGCTTCCTCAGTCTCGGATCGGCACCGGCCGGTGGGGCGTTCTTCCCCGTCGGCGGAGCGATCGTCGAGGCGCTCGAATCCCGCTCCGACCAGTTCAACTGGTCCGCCACCAACGAGGCGACCAAGGGCACCCAGGAAAACATCCGCCGGCTGGTCAAGGGGGAGCTGGATATCGCCATGGCCAACGCGGCGATCTCCTACTTCGCCGCCCGGGGCGAGAGCGGCTGGGACAAGGCCTACCCGATCCGCTCGGTGATGACCCTGGCGCCCAACGTGGCGATGTTCATCGCGCGCGAGGATAGCGGCGTGAGCCGGATCCCCGACCTCGCCGGGAAGCGGGTCGTCTGCGGCCCGGCCGGCGCCGGCTTCGAGATGTTCATCGGTCCGCTGATCGAGGCCCACGGGGTGAGCTTCGACGACATGAGCCCGCTCAACGCGACCCAGTCCGGTGCCGTCGACATGCTCAAGGACGGCTCGGCCTCGGCGGCCTTCCTCGGGGGCGCGGTGCCCACCGGCTCGATCACCCAGGCGGCGACCTCGATGGACATTCAGTTCGTGCCCTTCGATGAGGCCACCCGCCAGCAGTTGATCGAGAACTATCCGTTCTTCCGGCCGGCGACGGTGCCCGCCGGCACCTACGCCGGGCAGGATGAGGAGATCGCCGCCCTGGATGTGGGCTCGATGCACCTGATCACCTCCGCCGATGCCGATGAAGAGCTGATCTACAACATCACCAAGACGATCTACGAGCTGCGGGAGCAGATCACGGCGACCCACCGGGCGGGCAAGGCGATCAACCCGAAGAACGTGGTGCGCGACACCGGCGTGGAGTTCCACCCGGGCGCCGAGCGCTTCTACCGGGAAATCGGTATCTGGCCCGAGTCCTGAGGCCGGAACCGTCGACGTGGCCGAGGCCCCCGATCGTTCTCCAGCCGCAGCGGAGCCCCGCTGGCGCACGAATCTGAGCTGGCTGCTCGGGGGGCTGCTCTGCGTGTTCGTCGTGGCGGAGGTCAACTACCCCCGACTGGCGCCCCAGTCGCAGCTGGCGATCTTCGCCATGCTGGGCCTGTTCCTCTGCTACCTGAACCGGCCGCTGCTGCCCTCGCTGCGGGACAACAAGCTGGTGCGGGGCCTGGATCTGGTGCTGGGGCTGGCGGCCGCGGCCTGCTGCGCCTACGTGGTGGTCCAGACCGAGCCGCTGTTCGAGTCCTTCTGGTTCGGCGGTAGCCCGCTGGGCGACCGGGCCGGGCAGGAGACCGGCCTGGACACCGCCGTAGGCATCGCGGGGCTCGTGTTGGTGCTCGAGGCGGCCCGCCGGGCCATCGGCTGGGCGCTGCCGGCGCTGGCCGGCGTGTTCCTGTTCTACGCCGCCTTCGGTGCCTCCTTCCCGGCCTGGCTCTTCCCCCACCGGGGCTACGCCCTGGACCGGATCGTGGCCCAGACCTTCCTGCACAGCCAGGGTGTGTTCGGCACTGCGCTGTACGTGATGTTCACCTACGTCTTCCTGTTCGTGCTGTTCGGGACCTTCCTGCGGCACACCGGCGCGACCGGGTTCATCCTGCAGTTCGCGCGCAAGCTGTTCGGCGCCTCGCCGGGCGGACCGGCCAAGATCTCGGTGCTCTCCAGCGGGTTGATGGGATCGCTTTCCGGCAGCGCCGTGGCCAACACCGCGACCACCGGGACCTTCACCATCCCGCTAATGCGGGACTCCGGTTTCGAGCCCGAGGTAGCCGGCGGCGTCGAGGCCGCCGCCAGTTCCGGCGGCGCGCTGGTGCCCCCGGTGATGGGCGCCGCCGCCTACATGATGCTGGAGATCGTCGAACCGGCGGTGACCTACCTGGAGATCGTCCAGGCGGCGTTGATCCCGGCGATTCTCTACTACCTGTCGCTGTTCCTGATCGTGCACTTCCACGCCCGGCGCATCGGCGCCGGCGGGGACAAGGAGCGGCAGGACGTGGGTCCGCTGCAGCCCTTCCAGGGGCTGGTCTTCGTCGGTGGGATGGTCACGCTGATCGGGCTGATCCTGGCGGGCAGCAGCGTGTTCCGCGCGGCCAGCATCGCGCTGGCGGCGATCGTGCTGCTCAGCCTGTTCCACGTTTCGACCCGCCTGAACCTGCGCAAGGTGCTGCAGTCCCTGGCGGAGACCGCCCGGGACGGGGTGCCGCTGATTGCCGCCGCCGCCTGCGTCGGGGTCGTGATCGGTGTGGTGACCTTGACCGGTATCGGGACCCGGCTGCCGTCGACGATCCTCGACCTCTCCCAGGACAGCCTGATGACCGCCCTGGTGCTGATCATGCTGTCCTCGATGGTGCTGGGCATGGGCATGCCGTCGGTGGTCTGCTACCTGCTGATGGCGACCCTGGTCGGACCGGTGCTGGGCAACCTGGGCATCGTGCCCCTGGCCGCGCACCTGTTCATCTTCTACTTCGGCATGATGTCGATGGTCACGCCGCCGGTGGCGCTGGCCGCCTATACCGCCGCCTCGATCGCCGACTCGAAGGTGATGCCCACCGCCTTTGCCGCCTTCCGCTTCGCGCTGGTCGGCTTCACCCTGCCCTACATGTTCGTGTTCAAGCCGGAGCTGCTGATGCTGGCCGCCGACGGCGGGTCGGCCGGCTGGGGCGCCATCGCCCTGGCGGTGGGCGGGGCGGTGCTGGGGATCGTCCCCCTGGCCGCGTCGATGGCAGGCTACCTGTTCGGTCCGCTTTCGCTACCCATGCGCGGGCTCCTGTTCCTCTCCGCGGTGGCCCAGCTGGTGCCCTTCGAGATGAGCGTCGGGGGCCGCTCGCTGCCGCTGTTGGCCTTCGCCGGGATGGCCCTGTTCGCGGTGGTGGCGCTACTCGGACGTCGCGGGCCCGGGGGTGGCGCCGGCTAGCGACGACTAGCGCATATGTCTCCGGCCGGGTAGGCTATCTGCGGCCGTGTGGAGACCCAGGATCAGCCCGTATCCCCCGAACGAGGACACCACCCTGGCGCGCGGTCCGTCCGCGGGTCTATGGCCCCTGTTTACAGGTATTTACAAGCGCGTCTCTCACCGGGATGACACAATCGAATCTCCGGGCGTTCTTTCTTCGTAAGGTGACTACATGCGATCTGACCGCGTCATGTTGTGCGTCTGTCTGTTGGCCCTGATCGCCGCCCCGGCGGCGGCCGATTGGACCCACTGGAGAGGTCCCGACCAGAACGGCATCTCGGCCGAGACCGGACTGATCGATAGCTGGACCATCGACGGCGAGAACCAGCTCTGGCGAGCCGACTTCATCGGCCGCTCCACGCCGGTGGTCCTCGGCGACCGGGTCTGTGCCAACGGCCGGGTCGGCGATGACAGCACCAAGCAGGAGGTCGTCGCCTGCTGGAACGCCGACACCGGCGAGAAGCTGTGGGAAGACCGCTTCAACGTCTTCAACACCACGGTGCCGTTCAACCGGGTTGGTTGGGCCAGCCTGGGCGCCGACAGCGAGACCGGCTACATCTACGCCCACGGCGTCGCGGGTCAGCTCAACGCCTACGAATCGGCCAGCGGCAAGCTGGTCTGGTCCCGCTTCCTCGCCGAGGAGTTCGGCCGCATGTCCGGCTACGGTGGCCGCACCCAGACCCCGATCGTTCACGGCGATCTGGTGATCATGACCTCGGTCTTCATCGGCTGGGGCAAGCACGCCGCGCCGCGCAGCCGCTTCTTCGCCTTCGACAAGCGCACCGGCGATGTGGTCTGGATCTCGACCCCGGGCAACTCGATGGTTGCCGACATGAACACCCAGTCGGTGCCGGTCATCGCCGAGGTGGGCGAGCGCACCCTGGTCATCGGCGGCGGTGCCGACGGCCGGATCTACGCCATGGACGTGCAGACCGGAGAGCCGGTCTGGTCCTTCCACCTGAGCAAGCGCGGGATCAACGCCTCGGTGGTCATCGAAGGGAACACCCTCTACGTCTCCCACAGTGAGGAGAACCTGGACGAGGCGGTGATGGGCCGGGTCGTGGCCCTGGACATCACCGGCAGCGGAGACATCACCGCGACCGCCGAGAAGTGGCGGGTCGACGAGATCACCGCCGGCTTCCCCTCGCCTGTCGTCAAGGACGGCATGCTCTACATCGTCGACAACTCGGGCAACCTGCGCGCGCTGGACAAGACCAACGGCGAGGAGAAGTGGTCCTTCAGCCTCGGCACCGTGGGCAAGGGGTCGCCGGTCTTCGCCGACGGCAAGATCTACGCGACCGAGACCAACGGTCACCTGGTGATCCTCAAGCCCGGCGCCGACGGCGCGACCATGCTGGACAAGGACGAGGTCACCATGCCCGGCGGCCGCTACGCCGAGGTCTACGGTTCGGTGGCGATCTCCGACGGACGTATCTTCTTCACCAGCGAGAACGGAATCTTCGCCCTGGGCAAGAAGCGGGAGGGCGCCTCCAAGGCGAAGAGTTCCAAACGGCGCGTACCGATGAAGGCCGCGGCCGGTCCGGCGGTGGTGGTGCCCGCGGAGACCGTGGCCAGGCCGGGTCAGGCGACGACCTTCAGCCTGCAGTCGATCTCTCGCTTCGGCGACCTGGAAAAGTCCAAGGGCAAGGCCGAATGGTCCCTCGAGGGGCTGCAGGGCAAGATCAAGGGGGGCAAGTTCACCCCCGATCCGAAGATGCCCTTC
>CAZBZH010000248.1:0-6623 GCA_964496265.1 uncultured Acidobacteriota bacterium
CACCGCGAGGCAGAAGCCCAGGAGACCCGCGATCGGCCGCACCGAACCGGCGGCCGGGAGCCACCAGAGGGACGCGGCCAACAGGCCGATCCCGCAGGCCGCGGCAAGCGCCGCCCCGGATCGCCGGGTGGTCGGTTGGTTTTCTTCCCGATGCAAGCGAGTCCCTCCCGGAGCCTGGTGACTCCATCGGCATGGCGCCGGGGCGCTTGAGACGGGAAAAAGGGCTGTGCCCGTATGCGATTCCGAGTGGGGAGAGCGGCCGCCGGATACCCCTGACCCGGCCTGGACGGACCTGGACATGGCCGTAGCAAGGTGCCACTAGCCCGGAGCCCCGGGACCTGTCAATGCAACCTCTTTGCGGCTTTTCTCGAGGGGATATCCACAGCGTTTTTCACAGCCACTCACGGCCTCGATGGGCCTGATTTGGCCTGAATCGGGGCATCGGGCCAGTCGCTCGATGGGAAATCCACAGGCCGCGGAGGAACCTGTGGAAAACCCCGAGACGCGGTTTCGCCAATTTTTCGGTTCAGGTGGCCCGATCGGGGGCCTAGGACGCTCCGGCCGGTCGACGGGCCTGCTCGATGCGCTCCCGCCCCTTGTCCCGCCAGCGGAAACGGGCTGCGACCGGGTTCTCCCGGCCCTCGAGCACGTCGGCGACGATTTCGCCCAGCAGCGGCACGAACTTGAAGCCGTGCCCGTTGCCTCCGGCCGCAACCAGGAGCCCCTGCTTGCCGGGGTGGCGGTCGATCCAGAAGTCCCCGTCAAAGGTGTCGCAATAGAGGCAGAGACGGGTGGATTCGAGCTCGGCACCGGCCAGCCCCGGCAGCGAGCCGGCGAGAAACTCCCGGCAGGCATCGATGACCTCCGGTTCGACCGGCCGCGGATCCCCGGCCTCGAGCCGGACCCCGGGGCCATGGTTGCCGATCTTGATCGTGCCGTTGGGGTGAAGCGGAAAGCCGTACCAGCCGGTGGTGGAGATGTCCGCGCCCCAGACCGGGAAGCGCTCCGCCTGGTAGGGCTGCGGGTCCGCCGGACGGAAGTGCATGACCGGCTGCCCGGTCGCCCACATCACCGGCTGCAGCTCGGGCACCAGCAGCGGCGTCCAGGCGCCGGCGGCGACGATGGTCTCCTCGGCGCGAATCTCACTGCCGTCGTCGAAGCGCGCTCCCGCGACACCGCGGTCTGCGTCGAGCAGACTCACGCCACGCAATCCCGGACGGACGTCGACGCCCAACTCCCGGGCCTCGGCGATCAACAGGCTCATCACCCGCGCGCTCTCGGCGTAACCCGCTCGCGGGTTCCAGTAGCCGTCGACGTAGGGCCCGCCGGCCCACGCCGGATAGCGCTCGAGGGTTTCGGCGTCGACCCGCGACACGGGCCAGCCGTGCTCTTTCAACGTGACGTAGCCGTCGTGCTCGTAATCCCCCGGGCGCAGTTCACCGCTGCGGAGCAACAGGAAACCGGTTCGATGGAACAGCGGCTGCGACCAACCGGCCTGCCAGCGCTCCCAGTGTTCGAGGGCGCGCTCGGCAAGCTCGGCGTAGAAACCATCGGCGCCGTAGTCGGCGCGGATGATCTTGGAGATGTCGGTGGAGGATGCGGCGGGGTGCGGCAGCGGCCCGGGGTCGGTCAGGACCACGCGGTGACCACGGCGACGCAGACTGAGCGCGGCGGAAACGCCAAAGGCACCGGCGCCGACAATCAGAACCTGACGTGCGCTCGACGCCACCGTTCCGCCCCCGTCAGTCCCGGGGGTCTTCGGGCTCGGCCAGGCTCTCCAGCAGGTGGCGCTGCACGTTGAACGGCGGCTCGTCTCCGGGTGAGGCCCGCACGTATTCGCCGTCGGGCTGCATGACCCAGGCGTTGCAGGAATCTCGCACGTAGGCTTCGAGGCCTTCCTCGATCACTCGTTGGCGCAGCTCGGGATGCTCGATAGGGAACGCGGTCTCCACCCGGCGGAACAGGTTCCGCGGCATCCAGTCGGCACTGCTGCAGAGGGTCACCGCCTCACCATCCGCATGGAAGTGGTAGATGCGGCTGTGCTCGAGGAAACGGCCGACGATGGAGACCACCCGGATGTTCTCGGAGATGCCCGGAACGCCCGGCCGCAAGCAACAGACGCCACGCACGACGAGATCGATGCGCACGCCGTCCTGGGAGGCGCGGTAGAGCGCCTTGATGATCTGCGGCTCGATCAGCGAGTTCATCTTGGCCATGATCCGCGCCGGACGCCCTTCCCGGGCGTTTCGGGCTTCCTGCTCGATCAGCTTGAGCAGCCGGTCGTGAAGACCGAACGGAGTCTGCACCAACTTGCGCAGCTCCCCCACGGCGCCGAGACCGGTGAGCTGCTGGAAGATCGCGTGGACATCCTCGCCGACCTGGGGGTCGGTGGTCATCAGGCTGAAGTCGGTGTAGGCCCGGGCGGTCTTGGGGTTGTAGTTCCCGGTGCCCAGATGCACGTAACGCCGCAGGGTCTCCCCTTCCCGGCGCACGATCATCAACATCTTGGCGTGGGCCTTGAAGCCGACGATGCCGTAGACGACCTTGGCTCCCTCTTCCTGTAGTCGCGTGGCCAGATCGATGTTGGCGGCCTCGTCGAAACGGGCGCGCAGCTCGATGACCGCGGTGACCTCCTTGCCGTTGCGCGCCGCGTCGAACAGCGCCCGGGCCACCGGCGAGTCGGAGCCGGTGCGGTACACCGTCTGACGAATGGCCAGCACGTCGGGATCCGCCGCGGCCTGTCGCAACAGCTCGACCACCGGAGAGAACCCCTCGAAGGGGTGATGCAGCAGGATGTCGCCGTCGCGCATGGCGGCGAACAGGTCCTGGCCCGGCTCCAGCGAGCGGTGCACCCCGGGAGCGAAGGGGGCGTACTTGAGTTCGGGGCGGTCGGCCAGATGGAACAGCGCTTCCAGCCGGTGCAGGTTGACCGGACCGTTGACCCGGTAGAGATCGTCGGCGGTCAGGTCGAACTGTTCCAGCAGGAAGTCGACGGTCTCACGGTCCGCGGTGTCGCTGACCTCGAGCCGCACGGCGCGGCCGAAGTGCCGGCGGGGCAGCTCACCCTTGAGGGCGTGGAGCAGATTCTCGGTCTCTTCCTCGTCGATGAACAGGTCGCTGTTGCGGGTCACCCGGAACTGATCGCAACCCTTGACCCGCATGCCGGGAAACAGGTCGTCGACATGGGCGTGGATGACCGACGAGAGCAACACCGATCCGTTGTCGCCGCCGGTGATCTCCGCCGGAAGCGGGATCAGGCGAGGCAGCACCCGGGGAGCCTGGACCACGGCGCCGCGGCTGCGGCGACCGAAGGCGTCGTTGCCGTCCATGGTGACGATGAAGTTGAGACTCTTGTTGAGGATCGTCGGGAACGGATGCGCCGGGTCGAGCCCCACCGGCGTGAGCACCGGAAAGACCTTTTCGACGAAGTAACGGCGGATCCAGCGCGCCTGCTCGGGGGTCCACTCGCTGCGGCGGTAGATGTGAATCCCCCGCTCGGCCAGGGAGGGCAGCAACACCTCGTTGAGCTCCCGGTACTGGACCTCGACCAGCTCCAGGATCTCTTCGCGGACCCGGGCCAGCATCTCCTGGGCGCCGAGACCGTCGGGGCCGGGCGAAGAGAAGCCCAGGGCGACCTGCTCCCGCAAGCCGCCGACGCGGATCTCGAAGAACTCATCGAGAATCGAGCTGAAGATCGAGAGAAAGCGCAGGCGTTCGAGCAGCGGAACGTCCGGATCCTGGGCCTGGGAAAGCACCCGGCGGTGGAAGCGGACCAGGCTCAGCTCGCGGTTGACGTAGAGCGAGGGGTCATTGAGGCTGCGGTTCTGGGAGATCGTGCTCATCGGCCTTTCAATGTAGGCCGAATCGGGGGTGGGTACCAGCGACAGATCGGAGTCGATCAGGTTCTTGGAGAATCAGGCACTTCCAGGCCGATCGCCCGCATCAGTTCCAGGGCGTTGCTGCGTTCGACCACCCCTTCCCGCAGCCGGTAGTCGAACTGGAGCTCCCCGTCGATCAGCCGGTCCTCGAAGTGCTTGTTGACCGCTCGCTCCCCCAGCCCCTCGGCCACCCGGGTCAGGGCCAGGTCGTGGGTCGTGATCAACCCGATCGCCCCACGGCGCACCATCTGCTCCAGCACGTTCTCGGCGCCGATGCGCCGGTCGTGAGAGTTGGTGCCCTGCAGCATCTCGTCGATCAGGAACAGCAGGGGCGGGCGGTCGGCGATCAGATCCATCAACTGGCGCAGCCGCAGGATCTCGGCATAGAAACGGGAGCGGCCGTCGCGCAGGGAGTCGCCGACCCGGATCGACGCACCGGGCGAGAGGAACGAAACCCGCAGCACATCGGCGCGCACGTTGGCCCCGGCCAGGGCCAGCACCGTGTTGATCCCCACCGAACGCAGCAGCGTGCTCTTGCCCGACATGTTGGAACCGCTGACGATCAGCATGTTGGCCCCCTCGGCCAACCGCACGTCGTTGTGCACGCAGCCCTCGCGGGGGAGCAGCGGATGCCCCAACCCCTGGGCCTCGAATAACGGTCCGTCGTCGACGATCTCGGGCACCGGGTAGGAGGGGTTCTCGTAGGCGAAGCAGGCCAGCGACGAGAGCGCCTCCCATTCCCCAGCCGCATCCAACCAGACCGCCACGTGAGCACCGTGCCGCCGGCGCCAGGCCTCGATCCCGGCGGTCACGTGCAGGCGCCAGCAAAGCAGGATCCCGATGGGAGCGAACACCTGGTTGCGCATGAACTCGAGCCGGTCGACCTTGCGGCTCAGATCGCGAATCGCCGCCGAGGGGGACGTGCCGCCGACGGCTACCTTGGATTCCAGTTCACGCAGCCGCTCCGAGTTGAACGACTCAGCCTCGAAGCGGCCGAGCACGCCGGCGAGAATCTCGAGCTCCCGTCCCGGGGCATCGACGCGCTGAGCGATCTCCGCTTCCCGGCGCGCGGTGAACCACATCTGCAGGATGTGCAGGATCGCGGCCGCGAGGAATGGGGCGACGCCGTAGCCCATGCCCCACGCCACCAGCCCCGCGGTGGTCAGCAGCGAGACCAGCACCGCGGAGACCCGGGTCCAGGCCGGAAGCTCCACCGGCTCTCCCTTGCCCCACGCGGCCAGGCTTCCAGGGTGCACTTCATCCCGCACCCGTTCGGCGAGGATCGCCAGGTCTTCCCGCAGATCCAGTCGCTCGCGCAGTTCCTCGACCGCCTGCTGCCGCAACCGCACCTCGGCGACGGGAGAGGTCGCGAGTAACCAGTCGGCGAGCATGCGCCGGCCGGCACCGGTGCGCGCCTGACAGAGCAACTCGAACAACGAGCCCTCGCCGAAGAGATCCAGGTCGGAGGCATACGGGTGATCCGCCGGCGCGAAGCCGACTCCGTCGACTCCCTTGCCCGCCCAACGCTCGTCGAGCCTGGCCAACCCGTCTTCGTAGAACTTTGCGGCCCTTTCCGCGTATTCGCGGCGGTTGCTGACTCGCCCGTGCACGACGACCAACACGATGAACAGAGACAGGGGCAACAGCAGCCAGGGGAAGGGGATCGTTTTGACCATCAGCGCCGGCCACGCGGTGATCAGACCGGCGAGGAAGACCAGCAGGCGCGCGCGGGAAAGCGCCAGTTCACGACGCTTCTCGAGCGCCACAACTTTGGAGCGCAACTCGAGCCGCTGCGCGTAAATCTTACGCGGGTCGTCTGCGTTGCGACGGTCTTGCGGCGCCGGGGTCATCGGCGTGGAGGATAGCTGCGTTCGTCGTCACCGCCAACCCATACATCCCCGACAATGGGGACACGCCAATTCGCCGTTGATTGGGGTCCCGTTGCACGGTACTTTTCCCCGTGAAGTGGGCACATCTGGGGTATGCGACCAAGCGCCGCGTTCCTATCGAGCCGGGCACCTCGTGGCCGGTTGCTTGGGAGACTTGTGATGGCTGATCCGAAGAAAACCGATAGCGAGCGCTCCCATGCAAGCCGTGGACGCCGTGCACTGATCAAGGGCGGTCTCGTCGCCGTCCCGGCGATGATCACCCTCCGCGGACGCCCGCTCCTCGCCGGCACCGGAGGCGGCACCCTCGGGGACTACAACGACTACACCCCCGGGCAGCACAACGAACCCGAGCGCAACCCTTACGACGATCCGTCGATCGGCGATCCGAACGCACCGGATACGTTCAGCCGCTAGCGAAGAACGTTACCCCTGACCTCGGACCGCATCGATCCATCTCTCGCCTGGGTGCTCCGCGCCAACGCGGATCTGCACTGGCGCGCGTGGGACGACCAGTACGTCGTGTTCCACCCACCTTCCGGCGACACCCATTTGCTGAATGAGGCGGCGGCGCGTTTGCTGCGTCGACTGAAAGAGGGACCGGCGACCATCGACGATCTGGTGGCAGCCGTCGAGGGGATCGGCGACGGTCCCGTCCCGGACATGCCGAAACGTGTGGCAGGCTACCTGCTGTGGTTTGACGACCTGGGACTGATCGAAGCCGCCGATGCTCCTTCAACAGCTCGCTGAAGCAGAACTCCACACCAAGCTCACCGGCCCCGGCCTGCCGTTGCGGGTCGGGCCTTTCGCCATCCGGCTGGGCACCGACCTACCCGAACTGGTCGCGCCCCTGAGGCTG
>CAZBZH010000249.1:0-6545 GCA_964496265.1 uncultured Acidobacteriota bacterium
CGAGGCCTCCCGGGAGATGTCGGCGCTCTCGGCGCAGACAGCAGTGTCGGTCGAGTGAAAGACCTTCTCACCCCGGGAGCAGGCGGCGTGCACCTCGCGGATGTAGTCCACGTCGTGCACCCGGGCGAGCCACTCCTCCGAGGCCCGCACCAGCTCTACCGACTCGCAACGCTCGGGAATCCCCGCCGCCTCGAAGGCGCCGCGCACCCCGACCAGCCGCTCCACGCACTCCGGATGATCGGTCCCGGTGAAGTGCTCCTCGAACCGCCCATCCAGAATCAGCCCGAACCCTGCCATGTGTTCTTCTCCATCCATGCGTGCCCGAGGCCCATACCGAACCACCGTGCCGAACCACCGTGCCGACCCGCCCTGCCGAACTGCCGTGCCGGGCCGCCCTGCCGAACTGCCGTGCCGGGTCGAGGTAGCAAGCCACTGCGCCGCGCCGAAGCAACTCGGTGAACAGCCCCGGGTCACTGCGGAGTCTACCTCCCACCCCTGCAAAACTCCCCGCAAAACTCCCGCCCCGAGCAGGCAAGCCGCACCATCGGTTCCCTGGTAAGCTCTGCCCATGGCCCCCAACGACCACGTGCTGCTCCTGGCCACCGACCAGTCGAGCATGGTTCCGGCGATCGAGAAGCTGCTGGCCGACGACGGGATTCCCTACACCCTGGGGGTGATGCCCGGTCCGCCGCCTCGCGCGGTCTTCACCGTACCGGGCCACCGGCTCGACGACGCCCGGGTCGCCGTCGCCAGCGAGATCCCGATGGATTTCCGCGATGCCGACGAGGGCAGCGACGAGACGGAAGAGGAAGCCGCCGATCGGCGAGCCCGGGAGCGGGAGGCGCTGCAGAAGGCGACCTTCCCCGGCAGGGAGATCTTCATCGGCGCGTCCCTGGCGACCCTGCACCTGGCGATCGTGTTCCTGCTGGAATCGCCGCTGGCTTCCCGCATCGCGGCGTTCAATAGCTGGGGCCTACGTCCCGAGCTTGCCGCGACCGAACCCTGGCGCCTGGTCAGCTCATTGTTCCTGCATAGCGACGCGGGGCACGCCCTGCGCAACGCGGTCTCGATGATCGTCTTCGCCGTGCCGTTGATGGTCGAGCTGGGCCTGGCCAGGACCGGCTTGATCTACCTGGTCTCGGGACTGGGCGGCGGGCTGGCCGCCAGCATGGCCACCGACGCGGGCACCACGGTGATCGGCAGTTCCGGCGCGGTGGCCGGCCTGTTCGGCGCCTGGGTCGCCATGCGGCTGCGCACGGCGGTCTTGACTCGCAGCTCCTGGCGTTCGCGGATGCGCGCCGCCGGAGTGGCGGTGCTGGTGCTGCCGTCGTTCCTCTCGCCGTTTTCCGCCGACGGCGGACGCATCAGCGTCTCGAGCCACATCGGCGGCCTGCTGGCGGGACTGGCGATCGGTGCGGTGCTGGCCGGCGCGCTGCTGTTGCAGCAGGAGCGGATCAGCTCCCGCCGAACGGACTGAAGCTGCGCTGCACCTTGACGTCGTCGGGAAGCTCGACGATGTAGACCCCCGGCTCGATCTCGACGTTGGTCTTCATGTCGTTGAACTCGACGACCCGCACGTTGCCGTCGGCGCTGTGGTACTCGACCCGCACCGGCAGCATCGTGTCCTTGTGCACCCAGAAGCGGACGTCCTCGATCCGCTTGCGCACCCGGCGTTTCTTCGGCGACATCGACAGCAGGTAGGTGTCGGGCACCTCGGGGTCGGCGGGCAGCAGCTCGAGGTTGTAGGTCTGGGTCAGCTCGGCGGAACCCTGCCCCAGCCCGAAGTAGCGGAACAGCCGCTCGCTGCGGCGCCTGACGTTCTGCCGCTCGGCCCGGTTCTGCTCGGGGTAGTAGCCGACGTAGAGGTCGTTGGCGATGACGAAGCGCATCGGCTCGGGGGTCTCGAACTCCCAGCGGATGGCGTCCGGTTTGGTCATGAAGAACGTGCCTTCGTAGACCATCGGATCCTGCAGCAGGCGATTGATCGTGGTCATCTTCAGTTCGGCCCGCAGGGTGCGGATCGACTGCTGCACCTCGTCGAAGCGGCTGAGCACCGTTTCGAGGGAGGGGGTGTCCGACGTGTCGGCAGCCCCCTGGGCCACAACGAGCGACGCCGGCGACAGGGTCGCGGACGCCTGGACAGCAGACCGGGTGACCGACTGGGCGGAAAGCGGCAGCGCGGCGGCGGCAAGCAGGGCCACGGCCGGCATCAGGACAGACAAACGGTAGCGCGCCATGCGCGTCCTCCTCGGAATCACACCCCCTCGAACGGTGATTTCCTGGCGCTGGTCCAGCGCCGGGGCAGGACTTCAACCGTACCAGCGGTTCCGCGACACCGTCAAGCGACGCGGCTATAATCGGTCGGATGAAGCGAGTTCTCTATCTGCTGACGGTTCTCGTCGGTGCCGCGCTCGGCACCGCCTTGCTGACACCCTGCTCCGCCGCGGACGCGGCCGCCGGCGCCCGCGACGGCACGACCGCCGCCGCGGGGAAGGCGAACTCCGGGAACAAGGCGCGCAAGACGCCGCCGAAGAAAGCCCCGAAGAAGGCCACGCCGAAGCTGCTGGCGTCGATCCTCCGCGCCGAGGACCGCCGGGTGATCGACGAGACCCTCGAGGCCTGCCTCGCCTCCCCCGACGCCGAGCTGCGCCGCCACGCGGTGCGCGCCATCGGGCGGATCGGCGGTGCCCAAGCCTACGAACATCTGAGCGCCGCGGTGACCGACACCGACGCCGGCGTGCGTGCCCGTGCCGCCTTCGGCCTCGGGCTGGTCGGAGGGCGCGACAGCCTCGACCTGCTGGCGACGATGACCGAGGACAAGGACCCCGGCGTGCTTCTGGCGGTCGCCCGGGCGCTGGCCCTGTTCGACCAGGCCGACGCCACCACCTGGCTGCTCAAGCTGCTGGAACACCCGGACCCGAACGTCCTCACCGCGGCCTGCCTGACCGCGGGGCGGATGACGGCACCCAACGACGCGGTCACCTCGCTTCTGCGGCATTCCAACTCGAAGAACGCCGAGGTGCGCCTCGCCGCGATCTGGGCGCTCTCGCGCCTGGGTGCCGTGCGCACCGGGGCCTTCGGCGTGCTCGAGACCTCGGGGGTCGAGGCGCGCATGCTGATCCAGATTCGCGCGCGGCTTGTCGAGCTGACGGCGGCGCGCGATCCGCGGATCCGCGCCATCGCCGCGTCCGGCCTGTCGGCGCCGACGACCCGTACCGAGGTCAAGGCGATGACGCCTCGACTGACCGACCCCGACCGCTCGGTGCGCGTGGCGACGATCCGCTCCTTCGGGTATCCCAACGCGAAGATTTTCCCCTACCTCAGCAACTCCCTCGAGGAGTCGGACCAGCACCTGGTCTGGGCCTCGGTCGAGGCGTTGGGGCGGGTCGGACCCAGCGCTTCGGATGTGTTGGTCGACCAGATCATCGACGCGCCGACGAACTGGATCCGCGAGGAGGCGATCCGCTCCCTCAACCGAATCAACGCACCGCTGGCGGCCAAGACCGCCAACGGGGTCACCCGGGTCGAGTCGGCCAGGCTGCGGGCGGCCGCGGCCATCCCGCTCTCGGCGGTGGACACCGAGCTCAGCCGGGAGATCGCCGAACGGCTGCGCAAGGACCCCTCCCCTCAGGTGCGGGCGATGCTCCCCGGCGCGCTGATCGATCTGGACGACTCGATGCTCGAAGCCCTGGCCGACATGATCGCCGATCCGTCACCCCGGGTCCGCGCCGCCGTCGCCGCCACGGCCGGACGCCGGATGTGGGGTATCGACAGCAACGAGAAGACGGTCGCCGATGCCCTGGCAACCCTGGACAAGCTCTGGCAGGCGAGCCTCGACGACCCGCTGCCGCTGGTCCGGTTCGAGGTGCTCAATGCGGCGCGCCGCCTGGGCAAGGACGAGCGGGGCCGCAAGTTCGTCAACCTGGGCCTCGAGGACCCGGACCGCCGGGTGCGCGTCCGCGCGGCGAAGCAGCTCGAAGAGGTCTTCGGCGAATCGGCCACGGTCGAGATGCCCGCCACCGAGATGGACGCCAAGACCTATCGGCAGATCATGCGCTGGGCCTCGGAACCCCGGGCCGCGGTGGTGCAGATCCGCCGCGAGGGTTTCCGCCCCGGGCGTTTCACCATTCGCTTCGACCTGGAACACGCTCCACTGACCAGCTGGCAGTTTGCCCAGCGGGCCGAACAGGGGCTCTACGACGGCGTCGAGGTCAGCCGGGTGATTCCCGGCGAGCTGCTGCAGGTCGACGTGCCGATCGACGGGGATATCGCGGGGATCGAACCGCTGCGGGATGAAGCCTCGATGCTCAGCTTCGGCCCGGCCCGCCTGGGGATGGCGCGCAGCGGGCCGGACGAGGGCCTCGGCTCCTGGTTCGTCACCCTGGGCCCGCAGTGGCACCTTGACGGGCGCTACACCGCCTTCGCTCACGTGGTCCAGAACTACCTGGGTGTGACGTCGCTGATGTATCCGGGGGATCGGATCGAGAAGATCGAGATCTACCAGGGTGACGGCAGCGAACCGCTGAAGCCGCTGCCTCCGGAGAAGACTCCGGAAAAGACTGCGAAAAACACGCCGGAAAAGACGGAGTAGCTACTTCGCGGCGCCGGCCTTCAGTTCAGCCGGGTCGGAGTCCGAGTCGTCGGCCTCCCCGTCGCCCAGCACACCCAACACGTGGCCTTCCATCTCGGTCACCTGCTGGTGGACCCGCTGGCGAATCGTCTCCCAACGAGCCGCCGGGATCTCGAGGAACGCCTTGGCCACCACCGGATCGAACTGCCGGCCGCTGAACTTCTCGATCTCGTCGCGGGCGGCCTCGATGCTCAGCGCCTTGCGGTAGGGCCGGTCCGAGGTCATCGCGTCGAAGGTGTCGACCACGGCGAAGATCCGCGCGCCGAGAGGAATCTGCTCCCCCTTCAGATTGCGCGGATAGCCGGTGCCGTCGTAGCGCTCCTGGTGGCAGAGCACGATATCCAGCGCCGGCTTGAGGAACGAGATGTGCTGCAGCATGCGGTAGCCCATCTCCGGGTGGCGCCGCATGGCGTCCCACTCTTCCTCGGTCAGCTTGCCCGGCTTGTGCAGGATGGCGTCGGAGACGCCGATCTTGCCCACGTCATGGAGGATCGCGCCACGGCGAATCCAGGTCAGCTGCTGCTCGACCGGGCCGCTGTCGTCGTCGGTCAGGCCCATCTCGGTAGCCACGGTGACCGCGTATTCCACGACCCGGGCGGAGTGGCCCAGGGTCTCGTTGTCCCGGAAGTCGAGCGCGGTGACCAGCGCGCGCAGGGTGTGTTCCAGTGAGCTGTCCAGCTTCTGGTTGAGCGCCTGCACCTCGGCGGTGCGCTCCGCTACCAGGCTCTCCAGCTCTTCCTGGTAGGCCTGGTTCTCCCGGAGCAGCCGGCGCTTCTCCAGCACCCGCTCGACGGTGATCGCCACCTCGTCGAAGTTGAACGGTTTGTTGACGTAGTCGGCGGCACCCTTGCGGATCGCGCCGATGGCGATGCGCGTGTCGACCACCCCGGTGACCATGATCACGTCGATATCCGGGTTGAACGCCTTGATGTTCTCGAGCAGCGAGATGCCGTTGGCTCCCGGCATGTCGATGTCCGAGAGCACCAGATCCAGGCCACCCTGCTTGACCCGCTCGAACGCCTCCTCGGCGTTGGGGCGAGTTTCACAATCGTAACCCTCGTCGGAAAGGCCGACGGCGAGCAGGTCACGGACGGCCAGTTCGTCATCCACGATCAGGATGCGGGCGCTCTTGGTGGTCATCTTCTGCGGATCCCCTTCCACGAGGTTACTGATGCGCGCATAGGCCCTATCGGCCGCGCGCGACGGGAGTTTAGCACTCAGTTCTCGTGGTGAAGTGGGAAAGATAAGTCCGGCGCAGGGGAATTCAAACCGGGGCCAAACCGCTCCAGGGGCTCAGGTTACCTGTTCCCAATCGGCACCGACCTTGACGTCCACGTCCAGCGGCACCGCCAGTGCGTGAACCTTGCTCATGGCCTCGACGGTCAGCTCCTGCACGGCGTCGATCGCATCCTCCTCGACCTCCAGCAGCAGTTCGTCGTGGACCTGAAGCAGGATCTTCGCCGGGAGACCCGCTTTTTGCAGCGCGGCGTCGACGTAAAGCATGGCGATCTTCATCAGGTCGGCCGCCGTGCCCTGGATGGTGGTGTTGACCGCCGCCCGCAGCGCCTGCTCCTGGATGCCCCGGTGCACCCGCTGTCGCAGCTGCGGGAAATAGCGCACCCGGCCGAACAGGGTGCGCACGGCACCGTCCCGGCGGACCTGGTCCTTGACCCCGTCGATGTAGCCCCGCACGGCGCTGAAGCGCTCGAAGTAGGCCTCGATAAAGGCCCGGGCCTCGGCCCGGGTCATGCCCTGTTCCCGGGCCAGCCGGAACTCGGACATGCCGTAGAGAATGCCGAAGTTGACCGCCTTGGCCCGGCGCCGCATCTCGTCGGTGACCATCTCGGGGAACACCCCGACGACCTGGGCGGCGGTGTGGCGATGGATGTCCTCGCCCCGGCGGAAGGCCTCGATC
>CAZBZH010000250.1:0-6540 GCA_964496265.1 uncultured Acidobacteriota bacterium
CTTGAGCAACTCAAACTCGTCGATCAGCCCGCGCAGGCCATCGATCAGCCTGGAACCCTTGTCCGCGGCGTTCTCGATCCAGCCCTCGGTCTCCATCACGTGGAAGGTCGCCAGGCCGCAGGCCATGGCCAGGCCCCCCTGGCCGAAGGTCGAGGAGTGCACCACGCAGCGATCCAGCGTGGAGAAAACCCCCTCGTATATCTCGTCGCGCATGATCACCGCGCCGATGGGCACGTAGCCGCCCGAGAGCGATTTGGCGATCAGCACCATGTCCGGCTGGAAGCCCTCGACGTGCTGGTAGGCGAACAGCTTGCCGGTGCGGCCCATGCCGGTCTGCACTTCGTCGACGATCAACCGGGTGCCGTGGCTGCGGCAGAGTTCCTGGGCGCCGAGCAGGTACTCCGGGTCCGCCTCGTAGACCCCCTTGCCCTGGATCGGTTCAAGGATCAGGGCGGCGGTCGGTGAGGTGTCCAGCGCCTCCTCGAGGGCAGCCAGGTCGCCGAAGGGGATCTTGGCAGAGCCGGGCATGAACGGCGCGAACCCTTCGCGGAAACTCTCGCAGCCGTTGAGCGACAGCGCGCCGTAGGTCAGGCCGTGGAAGGAGCGGCTGGCGTGAAGCACCCGGGGCCGTCCGGTCTCGCAGCGGGCGAACTTGAGCGCGGCCTCGACGCATTCGGTGCCGGAGTTGGTGAAGTGCACCTTCTGCAGGTGCGGGATCTTCTGCAGCAGCTTCTCGGCGAGCAATCCGGGCAGGGTCATCGGCGCCATCTGGATCTTCCAGGCGTCGTCCATCTCCAGGTAGTCGCGCACCGCCTGTTTGAGCACCGGATGGTTGCGGCCGATGTTGAACATGCCGTAGCCGGTCAGGCAGTCGAGATACTTGTTGTCCTCCCGGTCCCACAGGTACGCACCCTCGCCCCGGGGGTAGACCCGGTCGAAGCCGATGGTGCGGAAGACCTTGGCCAGCTTGGGATTGATGTTGTCCTTCAGCAGGTCCATGGTCTCGTCCCGGCGGGACTCGACGAGTCCGCGAAGGTCGAAACCGGTCTGGGTCGTAGAACTGCTCATCGGGTGTCGTTCCATCCCATGGGTCCCGGTGATAACCTGCCTTTCTTGGCGCGCCGGGAGTGAACTTCCATTCTAGCCGTTTCGCGCCCACGGGGTGAGCGCAGTCCGTTGAGCGGGGAACGGGTACAGTCCAGGGGCAAGCCGGCGGGGACCCAGCATCCGTTGATGGGGGCCGATCTGCTCACGCTGCTGGGGGCCTTCGGCCGCCACGGGCTGCCCGCGGCCCGGCACCTGCACCACGGGCTGATGTTCGCCGGATCCGGCCTGGCCCGGCTGCCGCTGCGGCTGCTGGAAAAGCCGATCTTCGCCCTGAAACGCCGGGGCCGCCCCGAGCCCGAGCCGCTGTTCATCGTCGGGCACTGGCGTTCGGGTACCACTCATCTGCACAACCTGATGAGCCGCTCGCCGGCCTTCGGCCTGATCTCGCCGCTGGCCTCGGGGATCCCCTGGGAGCTGCTGACCCTGGGCACCTGGCTGCGGCCGCTGCTGGAGCAGGCGCTCCCCGAGGATCGCCACATCGACCGGGTTGCCGTGCGGCCGGACTCGCCCCAGGAGGATGAGATCCCGCTGGCCAACATGCAGCTCTTGTCGGTGTTCCACGCGCTGTACTTTCCACGGCGGTTCCGGGAGCTGTGGGAGCGCTCGGTCTTCTTCGAAGGGGTGCCGGCCGCCGAGCTCGAACGCCGCGGCCAACGGCTGCGCCGGCTCTACGCCAAGATCGCGGTGCATCAGGACACGCCGCGCCTGTTGATCAAGAACCCGGTCTACAGCGCCCAGATCCCGTGGCTACTCGAGATGTTCCCCAGAGCGAAGTTCGTGCACATCTACCGTAACCCCTACGAGGTGTTCGTCTCGACGGTGCACTACTACCGGCGGATGCTCTCGGAACTGGCGCTGCAGCCCTGGGAGCAGATCGACATCGAGGCCTTCGTGCTGGAGATGTTTCCGCGGCTGCTGGACCGGCTCTACGCCGACGCCGCGGGACTGCCCGAGGATCGTTTCTGCGAGCTGCGCTTCGATCGGCTCGAGGCGGACCCGCTGGGGCAACTCGAGACGGTGCACCGGCAACTCGAGATCGACGGCTGGGCCGAAGCCAAGCCCCAGGTCGAGCGCTACCTCGAGACGATCAAGGACTACAAGAAGAATTGCTTTGAGATCACTGATCGCCAGATTGGTCAGGTTCGGTTGCGTTGGGGCAACTACCTATCGCGCTGGGACCAAGCTTCACGAGGACCCAGAGGCCCATAGCCGTGGCCGGTAGAACCCGGAACTGGGAGCATTCTGTAGCGTTGCTTGATATTGTGAAAAAATCACAATATGTTGCTCTGGTGTAGTTTTGTCGACCTAGTCGTCACAGGGGTTGAGTCATGCTCATCCATTTTTCAGTTGAGAACTTCCGATCCATTCATGGCGAGCAAACTCTCAACATGGTTGCTAGCAAAGCGCAATCAGGCCACGAGGATCATTGTGTAGAAATACCCACTACGTCTGAGCGAGCCCTGCGGGCCTGCGCGATCTACGGTGCAAACGCTGCTGGGAAGTCGAATTTCGTCAAGGCGATGCGGTTCGCTCAGGATTTGCTTCTAGAGAGGCTTAACGTTAGCCATCGTATCCCCATCGTTCCTTTCAAGTTCGTGGAGGATGCGGCGAATCCGTCAACCTTCGAGTTTCGATTCGCCACAGGGGAGCGTGTTTTTACCTATGGGTTCGATGTCGGTGCCAGTGCTGTGTCCCGAGAGTGGCTTGCGTGTACAGACGAGAACGGCTCCGAGAACGACGTGTTCGACAGGCAAAAGGAGGGAATCGAGATTGGTGATCCGGCTCTGCTGGGAAGCAGCGCAAGCGACTCAGTGCAGGCCCTGAAGTTGCTTAAGCAGCTAGGAGTCCGGCCCAACCAGTTGCTACTCAGCAAGGTAATCGATCTCGATGACGCGACCCGTGGGAGTCTACTGAACGACGTCTCTAAGTGGTTCACGCATAGCCTGCGGATCATCCTGCCGGAGGCGAGCTATCTGAGAATCCTGGAACTCTTGGACCAGAACGAGGACGCAAGGGAGTTCTTCGCGACCTTCTTTGATAGGGTCGGCACGGGAATCTCGGACTTGACCGTGAACCGTCGCAGCGTATCAGCGGATAGCGTGCCGTCCGAGTGGCTGGAGCATCTCCAGGGGGACAGTGAGGAGGATCCAGTCCAATCGGTGCTATTCGATACACCCGTCATGACACTGCAAGTCGACCCTGAATCTCCCGGGAAACTAGTTCGAAGGAATCTGCTTTCTGGCCACTCTCTCGGGAGTGGCTCCTATCCTCTGTCGTTCGATCAGGAGTCAGACGGGACCCAGCGCCTGTTGCAGTTGCTGCCAGCGTTGTACTTCCTCCACGAAGGCGAGCGAGTCTTCGTGATTGACGAGATCGATAGGAGCCTTCACCCCCATTTGTCGAGAGCGTTTGTTTCACACTTCTTGAGCGCTTGCTCTGAGGGTACGAGGCAACTGATTGTGACGACGCACGATACGGGCCTTCTCGATCAGGACCTTTTGAGGCGCGACGAGATTTGGTTTGTTGAGAAGGATGAAGCGCAGAGTTCTCAGTTCTACTCTCTGGCCGACTTTAGCAATGTGCGCAAGGACCTTCGGCTTGAGAGAAGCTATCTAAACGGTAGGTTCGGTGCTGTTCCCAGTATTTGGGGGTTGGATGATCGTTGTGTGGGCGGCACGGGTGACGGCGATCGGTGAGGAGGAAACGACCGATAGAGAGAGCGGCAGGTGCTGATCGAGACGCATCACTATTCGTTATTGCGTCTGAGGACCGCTACGCAACCCGCCAGTACTTCGAGCGCTTCGATTCCTCTCGTGTTCAGTTTCGCGTGCTTGGGACCGAGGACGGACGTTCCGACCCCGAGCAGGTTCTGCGCCGACTGGACGAGTACAAAGCTGAGTTTGAGATTGGTGAAGGCGATCAGTTCTGGCTGCTATGTGATGTCGATCACCGGGGTGCTGGCGCGCACCTTGCTGGTCTGACTCAAGTGCTCAAGATGTGCAGGCAGAAAAACGTTGGCTATGCGCTGAGCGCTCCGTGCTTCGAGGTGTGGCTGCTCCTTCACTACTGCGATATCGAGGATGGCTGGCGGCCGTCACCGGACGAAGTCGTCGCTCGCGTGCGAGAGATGGTTGGTTCCTACAACAAGCGTCGAGTTGATCGCTTCCCTTTCGACGCAGCGAGAGTCAAGACGGCAATAGGGCGCGCAAAGGCTCTCCCCGAGCCAACTAGCGAGGTGCCAGAGCACGCGTATTCCCAAGTCTACCGAGTTGTAGAGCCGATCATTGACTGGCTCAGGGTACGGAGTTCGGCTAGCTAGCGTTAGGGTGTTCCCAGCACCTTCACCGCGGCCAAGTAGCCGAACAGCGCCAGTGTCCCGACCAGCGCCAGGTTCGAGGCCCAGCGGTTCTTGAACTCATCTCCCACGAAGCCGCGCCGGTTGTTCAGCAGCAGCAGCGTCAGCGCCAGCAGCGGCATGAAGAACGAGCCCATCACCGCGTAGATCTTCTGGGCGCTCTTGAGCGAGATCCAGAGCAGCGGCAGGGGAGCCAGGGCGATGAAGGCCAGGTAGCCCTTGTAGGCGGGAGTCGCGTCCAGGTCGGCGTTTACCGAGCCGGGTTTGTCCGACGCGCCACGGGTCAGCAGCAGAAAGTCGGCGAACAGGTAGGGGATGCTCTGCCACACTCCGAGCAGGCTGGAGAACACCGCGCCCCAGAAGCCGACCAGGAAGACCCACTTGCCGGCGGGCCCCATCACCGCCTCGAGCTGGCCGGCCAGTTCCAGCGCCACCGTCGGCCCTTTCTGCAGGTCCACCTTGGAGCCGATCATGATCATCGAGATGCCGAAGATCGCGGTCATGGTGTAGCCGACGGTCAGATCGAGCCGGCAGGTGCGCATGCCCTCGGCACCCTTGCGGCCTTTCTCACGGATCCAGTAGCCGTAAGACATCAGCGTCACGGTGCCGCCGACGCCGCCGAGCAGCCCCAGTACCCAGGCGATGTCGCCGCCGGGAATCCGCGGGATCAGCAGTCCCGAGGCCATGGCGCCCCAGTCCGGCGAACTCATCGCGGCGGTGAAAACCACCGCCACGAACATCATCGCGATGAAGAAGGCCATCATCCGCTCGAACAGCTTGAAGCCGCCGAGCAGCACCAATGCCGCCCCGATCAGCGAGTGGATGATGCCCCACAGGATCTTCGAGTTGCCCAGGTCGGAACTGAGCGGCAACAGCCCGGTGCCCGCGACCCCGCAGGCGCTGACCAGCGCGCCGCCGGTGAAGAAGGTCCAGGCCACCAGGTACAGCAGGAAGACCCACTGGATCCAGCGCCCCAGTCTCTGCACCCAGCCCTCGAGCAGGGTGGTCTCGGTGGCGATCTGCCAGCGGGCGATGCCCTCGTTGAGGAACCACTTGAGCAGGGCGCCGACCCAGGCGGCCCACAGCACGGTCAGTCCCAGTTCCGAGCCGCCGATCGAGGCGTTGATCAGGTCCCCGGCGCCGACGCCGGTGGCGGCGACCAGGATGCCCGGTCCGAGCAGGGCCAGGATCGAACCCTTCTTCGCGCTGGAATCGCTCATGGTCCGGCCAGTGTAATCCGAGCCCGGTTCGAAACGTCCTCTTTCCGAAAGGGGGATCGGCGGATGGCAAGTGGCGGAAAGGCAGGCAAGGTCGTTCTCTACGGTTGCTCCGGCTGCCTCGCCCTGGTGGCCGTGGCGCTGTTGGTCGGCGCCGGCACTGTCGGAATCGTCGCCCTGACCTCGGGCGAGGAACAGCTGCGGGACGAAACCCTCGTCGCCGAGCTGCCCCGGGTCGAACGCGAACCCTCCGAGCAGGCGCCGGTCCGCTTCGATCCCCAGGCCCTGCCCCCCGCCGTCGGCCGGGTGGTGCTTGACCTGCAGGACGCGGAGAGGATGCTGGTCATCGCCGGCGAGCCCGGTTCGATGCCCGAGGTCCACGGCGTCTACGACTCCAGGATGTTCACCCTGACCGAGTCGCTGGAGACCCGCGGCGATCTGTGGGTCTACCAGGTCACCTTCGAGCGCACCGGGCCCTTCGTGCTCGGGCTGCTGCGGAGCATGGGGGTGTTCGACGCGACCGCGCCCCAGGTCGAGATCCGGCTGCCTCCGGACATGCCGATCGAGATCCAGGGCCGGATCCATCGTGGGAGCGTGGGGCTGGAGCTCGGGGGCATGTGGCTCACCGAACTGGACCTCGATGTGCGGCAGGCCGGAGGGGACGTCAGCTTCGACGATCCGCTGGCCGCGCCGATGCGGCGGCTGAGCGTGCGGAATCGCATGGGGAGCGTGGACGTCTCCGACCTGGGCAACGCCAGCCCCCGCCTGATCGAGGCCGAGAATTCGATGGGAAGCGTGGGACTCGATCTCCGCGGTAGCTGGCTGCTGGACAGCGAACTCCGCATCGACTCGGCGACGACC
>CAZBZH010000251.1:0-5009 GCA_964496265.1 uncultured Acidobacteriota bacterium
CTTCGAGTTGAATGTTGACGTTGTAGGGCGCGGCTCCGGCGTAGATCTCGAACAGCATGTCGATCACCTCGCCCCGGGCGACCTCGGAATTCAGCGCGGGAAGCACCTTCATCGGGCCCAGGTGAAACGGCTCGGTGTAGGAAGCCAGCGCCACGTAATCGACCGGATCGATCTTGCGGGCCAGCACCACGTCGCTGAGCCGCAGATCGCCGGCCGCCGGCGGAACCACCAGGGGGCCCCGGTACATGCCGGTACTGCCCAGCGCGGCGTCGGCCAGCAGGATCGTCACGTTGTAGCGATCGGGGGGCAGCACCACCCGGCCCTGGGCCAGATTGCCCCCTTCGGCCTCCTCGATGCGGAAGGTCCCTTCACCGATCAGGATCGGCTTCTTGCTGGCGTCGGACGGGGTGAAGCGGGCCAGGACCGTCGAGGCGTTCTTGACCTGCCCGACCCCGACGGTCACGACGACGAGCACGCCGTCATCCTCGGGGGGCTCGAATCGCTGCAGCTTGACCTCGAGGGGATGGGTTTCGTAGCTCTGGATCGTGTCGATCCGTTCGAGCAGCACCTGCTCCTGGGGCGGCACCTCCTGCAGCTTGCCCAGATCGAGCATGATGCCGATCTCCGACTTGGAGGAGGCCAGCAGATCTTCGAAGTACTCCTGCAGCGGAGCTCCCTCGTAGGCGCCGGGGTTCCAGGAGATGGTGTTGAGCTTGGGGTCGTAGCTCAGCCGGTACTCGCCTGAGTTGTCCCGCTCGAAGGCGACCACGGTGACCGGGTCCAGATCCATCCGTTCCCCGGGGCGACCTTCGTAGATCCAGCGCAGCACCCCTTGCCCGCCGCTGGGCCGGTCGTGGTCGTAGAACACGTCTTCCTGGGTGTTCGTGGGGGCGCCGTAGAGGATGTAGATTCTTCCCCGGTCGGTCATCCATCCCGGCCGGGTGGAATGAAATGCCCGGTTGGCCTCCTGGACCCGCTCCCAGAACAACTGCCGGTATTCGTTGACCAGGGTGTCCTGAGTGGGGTCGCGCCGGTTCCAGAATCGCTCGATAAACAGGGCGCGCTCGTCGTCCTTGCGCAGTACCTTGAACTGTTCCAGCTCTTCGGGGCGGGCGATGTAGCGGACCGGTCCGTCGACCCATTCGCTCAGGGCCTTCTGACGCTTCTTGTTCCGATCTTTCTTCTTTGCAACAGCTTCCGGCGATATCAGGCCGAAGGCGAGGAAGGTCAGGGCCAGCAAGGCGGCGACGGCGCGCCCACCGGGGCGGGGATGGGGGCAGGGCTCGGGGGGACGTCTGTTCACGGTCTCGCTACTCCGCCATGGCCGGGGCGGGACGGGCCGACCGGCGACGAAAACGAGTATAATGGCGCTCCGCGACTTGCGCCGAAGCCGGGCAAGGCTTCCGAGGCACGGAAGTTGCTCACTGATTTCAACACGAGAAAGGCCAGGATGAAAGTTCACGCGCGAATACTGGCGCTGGTTGCCGTCGGAATGCTCGCCGGGTGCGGGGGAGGCGGTGACGGGGTTTTTAAGAATTTCCCGGAGTTGCAGGACGAAGATCCGATCGTCCGCTCCGACGCGGCTCGCCGTCTCGGGGACTCCCGGGCGGTCGAAGCGGTGCCGGCGTTGATCAAGCTGCTCCAGGACGATCCCGACGAAGAGGTGCGGGTCACGGCGATCAACTCGCTCGAGGAGATCGGCGATCCGTCGGCGACCACCCACATTGCCGCGAGTCACAAGGACGCCAAGCACACCGTACGGCTGCAGGTCTCGATGACCCTGGGCAAGCTGGCGGATCCGGAGTCGATCCCCGCGCTCCAGACGTTGCTCTACGATCCCGACGACACCGTGCGCATCGCCGCCGCCCGTTCGCTGGGCCAGATCGCGACGCCCGAGTCGCTCAAGGTCCTGGTCGATCTGGCGCTGATCGATGAGAACGAGCTGATCCGCGGTCACGTGGTCGACATCATCGGCAACATGGACGCCAAGGAACAGATCCCCCGGGTCGAGGACGCCCTGATCTCCGAGTCCAACGACGTCCGTGCCCACGCGGCGCGGGTGCTGGGCCAGCTCGGCGACAACTCGTCGGTCCCGGTCCTGGTCGAGGCGCTGTCCGATCCGTACTACAAGGTGCGCAGCCTCTCCGCTCACTCTCTCGCCGATCTCGCTCCGGGAGACGAAGAGGCGATGTCGGCGATGAAGGCCCGCCTCGACGAAGAGGACAACGAGTTGACCAAGGTCGACATCGCCTGGAGCCTGGCCCGGGGCGGCGACCGTTCCAGCATCGACGTGATCCGCGATTCACTGTCCAAGGCAATCGACGACTACGCCCGCGCCGAGGCGGCCCGTGCCCTCGGCGAAGTCGGCGAGGACACCGATATCCGCCTGCTCGAGCGGGCGCTCAACGACAAGGCTGGCCTCGTCAAGGTCGAAGCCAGCAAGGCGCTCAAGAAGCTAAAGGAGGCCTGATCGTATGGCCTGGAGGAGACAACGTCCCGAGCCGGAACCGGCCCGGGAACCCGTTCGGCCCGCGGTACAAACCCCCGCGGCGCCCGCACCTTCGGCTTCCACCGAAAGGAAGCCCATGGAGAAACTCGTGAACATCGGCAAATCGATTCAGATCAAGGGTGAACTGGTCGGCAACGAAGACCTGACCATCGAGGGGCGGGTCGACGGCAAGATCGTGCTCAAGGATCACCATCTGACCATCGGGGCCAATGGCCACATCACCGCCGAGATCCACGCCAAGAGTGTTTCCATCGTGGGGCAGGTCATCGGCAACGTGACCGCTGACGATCGGATCGAGATCGCCGCCACCGGTTCGATGGAAGGGGATATCAAGGCTCCCCGGGTCGTGCTCGCCGACGGCGCCCGGTTCAAGGGTGCGGTGGACATGGAGCGCTCGGGAGGCAGCAGCAAGTCCTCCTCCTCCTCCTCCTCGGGCGGCTCTTCGTCCGGAGCGGGCGGCGGGACCGCCAACATGCCCCGCAGCGCCAGCGGCAAGGGCTAGCCACGTGACCGGCCGGGGGTGGTGACGTGCTGTTCCGGCGCAAGCGCGGAACGGACGATCAGGCCGTGCCTGGGGCGACCGGGGCGGGGTCTGCCCCGGCTCCCGAGCCGGAAGAGCAGTCCAGCCCCTCCCTGGCCCGGGTACTCAAACAGATCGCCGAGCAGGAGAAGCCCGAGATCCTCGATCTCGGGCCCCTTTGCGGCGACTCGGTGGTCTACCTGGCGGGAAAAGGGGGGCGGGTCAGCGTCGAGAGCTTCACGCCGCCGCCTGCGCCGGTGAAGCCGAAGCAGGGTGAGGAGGCCCCGCCGCGGCCGCCCCTGCGCATCGATCAACCCGACGGGACGTTCGATCTGGTCCTGGCCTGGGAGCAGCTGGATTTCGTACCTCCCGAATGCCTGGACGAGTTCGGCGCCGAGCTGGCCCGCATCCTCGCGCCCGGCGGTCAACTCCTGGTCCTGGCCCGGGCCAGCGGGGGAGAGGAGCAGGAGGTCTGCCCCCAGTACCGCATCGTCGGCGACGATCGGATTCAGCGCCAGCCGAGCAGCGGCAGCATGCGCCGGCGCTGGAACCACCCGACCCGCGCCGTGGAACGGGCCCTCGGGGCCTTCAGCATCAAGGGCATTCATCTGCAGCGCAACCAGATTCGCGAGTTCCTCGCGGTGCGCAAGTAGCGGGTCGCTCTTGCCGCGAGGGCCGGGGGTAAGGTAGCTTCGACCCTCAACTCGGCCAGGAGGACTCCCCGGTGCTTTCGCGGCGCGTGCAGCAGATCGGTTTCTCACCCACCTTGCGCATCAGCGCGTTGGCCCAGCAGCGGCGGTCCGAGGGGGTCGATGTGCTCGACTTCGCCGCCGGACAGCCGGACTTCAACACTCCGGAGCGGATCAAACAGGCCGGGGTGAAGGCCATCGAGAACAACGAGACCCGCTACACCCCGAACCCGGGAACCGTCGCGCTGCGCCAGGCCATCGTGGACAAGCTGGCCCGGGACAACGGCCTGGAGTACGGGCTGGATCAGATCCTGGTCTCTCCGGGGGCCAAGGCCAGCCTCTACTTCGCGCTGATGGCGCTGCTGGACCCGGGTGACAAGGTGCTGGTGCCGACTCCCTACTGGGTCTCCTACCCCGAGCAGATCGGTCTCTGCGGCGCCGAGGCGGTCTACGTCGAGACCTCCCTGGCCGATGGCTTCAAGGTCACCCCGGAGCAACTCGTCGCCGCCGGAGCCGCCGGCTGCAAGCTGGTGATCCTCAATTACCCCAACAACCCCACGGGCGCCGCCTACGATCCGGCCGAGCTCGAGGCGCTGGCGGCTTGCTGCGTCGAGCAGGACCTCTGGGTCGTCGCCGATGAGATCTACGAGAAGCTGCTGTTCGACGGGCTGGAGTTCCGCAGCATCGCCTCCTTCGGCGACGGGATCCGCGAGCGTACGGTGCTGATCAACGGCGTCAGCAAGGCCTACGCGATGACCGGCTGGCGCATCGGTTACGCCGCCGGGCCCAGGGAGGTGCTGGCGGGCATGGGGCGGCTCCAGAGCCACGCGACCAGCAACGCGGCCTCGGTGTCCCAGGCGGCCAGCGTCGAGGCGCTGCAGCCCGATACGGCGGAGCTGGCCCACATGCGGGAGCAGTTTCAGCAGCGGCGGGATCTGTTGCTGGCCGGCTTGCGCGGGATGGCCGGCGTGGAGTGCAACAAGGCCGGGGGAGCCTTCTACCTGTTCCCCGACGTCTCGGGGCTGTTCGGCAAGCGCTGGGAGAAGGGGACCCTGGAGAGTGGCTCCGACGTGGCGGAGTTCCTGCTGGAGAAGGCCTCGATGGCGGTGGTCCCCGGCGAGGGGTTCGGCGCGCCGCGCCATATCCGGCTGTCCTACGCCCTGGCGACCGACCGGGTCGAGGAGGGCGTGCGGCGCATGGCCGGCGCCATCGCCGGCCTGAGTTGAGCCACCCGGCCTACTGCATTTCCTTGGGGCCGGGCACCATCGGATAGGAACGGTCGCGCTGGGGG
>CAZBZH010000251.1:5109-6531 GCA_964496265.1 uncultured Acidobacteriota bacterium
CTACTGCATTTCCTTGGGGCCGGGCACCATCGGATAGGAACGGTCGCGCTGGGGGCGGGTCACCACCGTGGGCCGCTTCGTCGCGATCAGCACCCGTTTCTTGCCCTTGGGAGCCGGAGCGCTGGCCGTGGCCACGCCCTTGTCGGGGAGGTTGCGAGCGGTGCGCTGCAGCGACTCCCGGATCTTCTTCAGCTGGTCGATCTGCTTGCGGTAGGACTGGCCGATCTGTTTGAAGTGCTGCTGCACCTCATCCAGGTTCTTCTGGGTCTTCTTGGCGCTGTTGCGGATCGTCTCCTCGCGCTTGAAGGCTTGTTCCAGGGCCGGGATGTAAGGGGTCGCATCCTCCTGGAGCGAGATTCCCTTGCGCACGAACAGTTGCCGAACCTGCTCGACGAAGCTGCCGGGGGCGCCGGTGAGCCGGGCCAGGCAGTCGATCTGGGATTCGATGCTCTTGAGGTCGGGGTTGAGTTCCATGATGCTTTCCCTTTCTCTCGGTTCGCCCGGTCCAAAGCGTCCGATGCCTAACAGGTACGGGCAATCAGAGGGGTGTCAACCGGGGCGCAACCCCCAAAAGCTCCATAAAATCAATACTTTGGCGGATTTCTGTAAGTGTTCTTAGATGGCGGATCGAGAAAGTCCCGCGCTTTCAAAAATGTCGCCGGCTGCTACCATGGAAGGATCGGTTGGACATAGATCGCCGGAAGAGGCCCGAGCCTTCCGGCCCAGTTCGAGGATGCCCGCGTGGAAGACGTGCAAGTCGGAGCCAAGGTCCTGGATCACAACACCGGTCGCACCGGCGTGGTGATGGATACGGCCAAGCAGTTCGCTCACCCCCAGGCCAAGCCGGTGTTCAACTTCCTGGTCCGCTGGCAGGACGGCCAGGTCTCGGCCATCGCCGAAGGCGCATTCCGCCGGGAGCATGGGTTCGAGCTGCTCGAAGACGATGAATCCTGAGCCGAAGCGTGGTCTCGCTCGGCTAGGGCAAATTCTCTACCGGTGGGCGCTGGCGCTCCTGCCGCTGCTCCTGTTCTATCTCTACTCCGCCCGGCCGGTGCCGCCGGCGCTGGAGCGAGTCGTCGATCTGAGCTGGTACTGGGTGCTGGTGCCCTGGCTGCTGCTCTACACCGACAACCGCTACCCGAGGGTTTCCCTGGGCTACTTCATCCCGGTGGCGTGGCTGTCCTGGATGGCCCTCTATCCGGTGACCCATCGCTTCGGCGTGCCCTTCACCCTGGTCGCCAGCACCGTGTTCATGCTGCCGTGGCTGCCGTTCCCGCCGGTGATGCGCCGGATTCACGCCAGGCTCCGGCTACCGCGGACGCTGACGGTCCCGTTCATCTGGGTAGCCCTGGAGTTGACCCGGGCGACCTTCAGCCTGGCCCACCTCGATCTGTATCGCCTGGGCTACAGCCAGACCTTCAC
>CAZBZH010000252.1:0-6513 GCA_964496265.1 uncultured Acidobacteriota bacterium
AAGCGATGGGGGCGCGCGACGAAGCGCCCGGTGACCAGGTTGCTCACTGGGTCAGGTAGGCAAACAGGTCGACTTCGGAGGTCTTGCCGGTGCCGTTGTAGAAGAACACCCGGTACTCGGGAAAGGCGACCTGGAGTTTCCGTGGTTCGCTCGAGAAGTAGGCGGTCTTCGACGGGATCGATTCGCTGACGACCTCGAGGGGGAACATCACCTTGCCTTCCTGGTTGAAGGCCTCGAGCACCGTCGGGTCGTTGGGGATCAGGATCGCGCCGACGCGTCCGCTGTTGAGCACCTCGCCCTTGATCACGCCGGAGATGCTGAGCACGGCGTAGGGGTAGCCGTCGGTGCGCAACACGCCCGCGTCGATCCAGCGGGTGGACTCGCCGCGCACGACCGGGTTGACGATCACGTTGTCCAGCCGGCTCAACTCGGCGGCCCGGATCGGACCCTTGACGCCGACCTCTCCCTCGACCTGCTGGATCGAAGGCCAGTTGGTGATCACCGCGTCGACCATATCTCGGGATAGGATGACTCCCGCCGGCGCGAAGAACAGCAGCGATCCGGCGAACAGGCCCAGGGCCACCAAGGCGAGCTTGCGTTTCATGAGTTCCTCCCGGAAGACGTCCGGCACACCCGAACGGCTGTCGATGGTACGCGGCGCTCCGTCGCGGCGTCTAGCGTCGTCGGAACCGCTGCCGCTGGGCTTCTATCGCCGCAACGGATTGACCGTCGCCCGGGATCTGCTGGGGCGAACGCTCTGCCGGAGGCTGCCCGGAGGGGGCACCCTGCGCGGGCGGATCGTCGAGGTCGAGGCCTACGACGGCTTCCACGACCGGGCCAGCCACGCCTACCGCGGCCGCACACCGCGGACCGACGTGATGTTCCGCGCCGGGGGCCTGGCCTACGTCTACCTGATCTACGGCATGCATCACTGCCTCAACCTGGTCTCGGCCCACGAGGGTTACCCCTCGGCGGTCCTGGTGCGGGCGCTGGAGCTACCGGGGGGCTCGATGGCGGCTTCGGGGCCGGGCCGGCTGGCCCGGGAGTTTCGTATCGATCGCAGCGACGACGGCGTTTCCCTGACGGGCCCCGGACTGTGGCTCGAGGCGGGAGTTCCGGTCGCCGATCGAGAGGTCCGCCGGACAGGCCGCATCGGGGTGGATTATGCTGGGGTATGGGCCATGGCCCGCTATCGATTCCTGGTCGATGGACACCCGGCGGTCTCGGGCCGCCGCTAGCCGCGCGGATGGACGCGCGTGGAGTAATCGATCGTGCGTTGGATTGTCGCAGTTGTCGCAGGCTCCCTGCTGTTCGCGGCGCTGTTCCCGGCGCTCGCCGGCGTCGAGCGTCTGGACCGGGTGGCGGTGACCGACGGGATCGCCACCTGGAACGAGGCGCTGTTGATGCGCTACGAGGCGCTCGAGGCCGAGGGCCTACCCGAAGACGGCTACCTCGAGTGCCGCATGATCGAGGAGATCGAGCGGGTTTACCTCTGCGCCAGCCGCGACTCCGGAGACATGAATCGCGCCCTGATGCGCGCCAGCGTGTACGTCGAGGGGCTCGACGGAAATCCCCGGGGCACGATCCTCGATCCCGAGAGCCCCGTGCTGGCCAAGATCGCGGCGGATACCGCCGGGCATGATCTGAAGCGCGAGGATCTGCTGCGCTTCTACGAGGATCTGCAGGGTCGCTGCGAGCAGGAGCCCGAGCTCTGCCCGACGCCTCATGAACGCGCGCTGTTCGAGGGCTACATCCTGCCCCTGGCCGAGGATGAGAGCCCCTTCGTCGTCATCGCCTACCCGGTGATCGTCGAGCGCGCCGGGCAGAGCTGGCACTGGATCGTCTCCCACGAGGTGCTGCACGCCCAGTACTTCATGCAGCCCGAGTACCGGGCAACCGTCGACCAGTTCTGGCGCCACCAGGTCGCGGACGCCGACAAGGCCTTCGTCAAACGCTTCCTCGGCCAGTCCTACGACGTCAGCGACGAACTGCTGTTGATCAACGAGTTCCAGGCGTACACCCTGCAGGCGGGTAACGAGAACAACAAGATCCCGTTCATCTTTCGCTATCGCAAGAAGATCGAGGCGGCGCTGGCGGCGCTGGGCAAGCCGGAGTTGAAACCGATCCAGGTGCTGGATACCGCGGCTACGTCCGCTCCGGGAGTTCGGTAACGTCCAGGTCTTCGGCCAACCGGGCGGCGCCGTCCTCGACCTTGCGCCGCGCGGCCTGCACCCCCTGATTGAAGTAGAACGGCGCGATCCGCTCGGCGATCAGGTCGAGTAACAGCTCGACGCCCAGGTCGCCGATCGATTCGTCCCGCTCGTCGTCGAACCAACGCTTGAGTTCGGCGGCGGCGAACTTCTTCTGCTCCGGGGTCAGGGACTTCAACATCGTGGGCCTCGGCGGGTGGAGGGGCTCGTCAGGAAGCGCCATCGTATCAACTCCGCCGCCGGCGGGCAGGGTCCTCGCCCCGGGTGCGCCGCGGGTCCGCCGTCTTGACGCTACACCGCCGGGCCTCTAGGCTTCCGCCAGTCGAGACCAGTCTGCGGAAGGAACCCGATCGTGGCGGACCCGTCGCAAACCTGCGCCAAGCACCCGGGCACGCCGGCCACCATGGCCTGCGGGCGCTGCAGCATGCCTCTTTGCAGCGAGTGCGGTTTCGACGACGCCGAGGGCACGCGCTTCTGCTCGCGGGCCTGCGCCGGCGAGATTCGCCCGGGGGGCCGTGCCCGGCCGCAACGCCGGCAGGACGACGGTCAGGGCATCGTCGAGGCGGGCGTGCGGCTGTGGCTTCGTTCCATCGGCGGCATCCTGCTGCTTGCGCTTCCGATTGCCACGGTGATCGGCGTGACCTTTCCGCCGTTGGCCAGGATGACCGAGGGAGGGGATCCCGAGGAATTCACCCGGGCCGACATGGCGATGTTCGGGGTGTTCCTGCTCGGGGCGTTCGGCTGTTCGGCGGTCGCTTTGCTTCTCGCCCGCAAGCACACCGGTGAAGGGGAGGGATCCATCTGGCTCCAGGCGCTCAAGCGTTTTCCCTTCCTCGTAACCACCTGGTTGATGATGGCCGTGGTCGTGGCGCTCGGATACCTCGCGCTGATCGTGCCGGGGATCTTCCTGGCGATGCGCCTGTTCTGGGCCGACGAGCTGGCCCTAGTCCATGGACGCAACCCGGTCGCCGCCTTTCGCGAGAGCTGGGACCTGACCCGCGGCATCACCCTACACGTGTTCTTCTTCCAGTTCGTGCTGGGGCTCGGCTTCTATCTGCTACTGATCCCCTTCGGCATCCTCTGGTTCGGCGGCGCCCTGGTCCTGATGATCTTCGGCGACGTGTCCGGGGGCGCGGAAGTCGGCGAGTTCCTCGGCGCCTTCTGGGGAGCGGTCTGCCTGATCGCCCTCTACGGCCTGATCCATGCCTTCGAGGTGGTCAAGTTCTACAGCCTGCGGGAGCGGCGTGCGGAACTGACCGTGGAACAGGCCAAGCGCGGCGGCTGGGCCTAGGGCAGCTTGCGGGGCGCGGGAAGTCCGAGGAAAAAAAAGGGCGCGGCCGAAGCCGCACCCCGTCTAAGAGGGACGTCAAGGTACGCCGCTCTTTGTCGCTTCGAAAGGCCCGGACGGCGTCGTTAGCGGACGGGGGTTCCGCTGACGAGTGGAACGGACTTGTGGCGGCGGCCGGGACTCAATCCCAGGGCAGCCCGACCAGCACGAACACCGTGTCCGCACCGCTCTCGTTGCCGGCGAAGCCCAGGCTGATCGGGCCGAGGAACTTGACGTTGGCGGTCAGGCTCGCACCCCAACCGTAAGTGCCCGAGGCATCCTCGAGGGTGTCCCGGGTTGCCGAGGTGGCGATCCAGTCGACCCCCGCCTCCAGGTATAGCCGCGAGAGCTGGATGTCCTTCAGCTTGTAGCGCCAGGTCATGCCGGCGTGGGCGTACTGGGGGGCCGCGGCGCCGAAGGGGATGAAGCCGTACAGGCTGCGGAAGCCGCCGGGATCGAACCAGAAGGGGCGCCGGTCGGCGCCGTCGGACAGGCCGATGCCGAAGCGTGGGGTCAGCACGTGGCGCCGGGAGCGAACGAGGGGGATCGCGATGTCTCCCTCGAGTTCGGCCTTCCACAGTTCGAAGCCGTCGAGAGTCTCCTCGGCCGAAAGGTAGAGCGCGCCCCCCTTCTCGGGGAACAGCAGCCGGTCGTGGCGGTCCAGCTCCGCCTCGAAGGAGAACACCGTTCGGTCCCGCTGTTCCCGCTGCAGGCTCGCGGTCGGGTCGAGCTTCATCGATTCGTGGAACACGCCCGCCTGGATCACCGCGCCCCAGCGCACCCGCTTGATCAGCGAGACCCAGCCGCGGTAGCCCTCGTAACCCTCGGCGGCCTGGTCCACCAGATCCTGGTCGGCATCGACGACCAGGAAGTCGTTGTCAAACCAGCGGGCGCCGACCTCGGCCCCCAGGTTCTGAAAGCCGAAGCCGTACTCGGTGCGGTAGCGGGCGTCGACGGTGAATACATCCTTGGAGCCGGCCACCGTCAGATCGACGAAATCGCCGCGACCGCTGAAGTTGGACTTCGCGGCGCGGAGGAACCCGGCGAACTCCAGGGGGCCCCGGTAGGCGCCGCCGGCTGCGAAGGCGTAGTAATCGTCTCCACGGAGTTCGACCTCGATCTGGGTGTCGCCGCCCTCCAGGCGGGTTGGACGCAGGGTCCAGTCGAAGATCGCGCCTCGGGCGATCAGTTCGTCGAGCCGGGCGGCCAGCCGGTCGAGGGTGAAGCCGTCTCCCTCGAGGGCCGACAGGAACTTCTCGGCCCGGGTCAGGCGGACCTCTCCCTCGACGGAGGTGGAGAGCCGCCGCACGGTCGGTTCCGACAGGGTGAGCTGCAGCCGGCCCTCGGCCGGATCCCAGCGGATCGCGTCGACCTCGATCAGCGAGCGGCCGCGGTCGATCGCCTGTTTGCGCGCCCGACCGACGATCCGCGCCACGACCGACGGGTTGATCGCGACCGGCAGGGTGTCGAGCCGCTCCGCCGGCGCGTCGGCTCCGCCGAATTGAACCTCGACGCTGCGGATACGGCCGCTCTCCCGCAGCACGAAGCGCGCTATCTTGCCCCGTGGGCCGTCGATCAGCTCGACATGGCCGTCGCGGAACGGGCCGCGGTTCAGCAGGCGGGTCAACTCCGCGGTCAACCGGTAGCGGGAGACGCCCCGCTCGAGGCCGATCCGCTCGGCGAGCTTCGCCGGGTCGACCTGTTCGCTGCCCTCGACCTCGATCCCCACGATCGTCAGCCGCGCGCCGCCGGCGGCGTCTTCCAACGCCTTCCAGGTTGCGTCACGCTCCTCGGCGTAAGAACGGCGCCCCTCGGCCAGCAGTTCATCGACCCGCACGCCGAAGCTGATCGGCGGGAAATCCTTGACGTCGGGCCACAGCGCCACGTCGGCCAGGGCGCGCATCTCCTCGTTGCGGGCATCGGCCATCACGTTGATCGAGCGGTTCAGCACATCGATCGAGCCCGACAGCGCCGGGTTGTTGATGATGCCCTCGGAGACGTCGACGGCGAACACCAGATCCTGGCCGAAACGGCGGGCGGTCTCGACCGGCAGGTTCTCGACCAGCATGCCGTCGACCAGTTGGCGCTCGTCGTAGCGCACCGGCGGAAAGATCCCGGGGATGGCGGTCGAGCCGCGGACCAGCGCCACCAGCCGCCCCCGCTCCGGCGCGAACCGCTCACCGGTGAGGATGTCGGTGGTCACCGCCCGGTAGGGCATGTGCAACTGCTGGAAGTCGCCGCCGGACTCCAGCTGGGCGTGGAGCAGGTAGCGGTACATCTCCAGCTTGAGCCGCCCGCTCTCGGCGATGGAGCCCACCTCGAGCAGCTCCCCCTGGCGCACGTTGAGGGTCAGCTGGGCGTTGCGGTAGATCTCTTCCCGCCGGGAGAGCACGGCCTGCCGTTGATCCAACCCCGAAACGATCGAGTCCCAGTCCTTGGTGCGAATGATCTGCTCGATGGTGTCGACGTCGAAGCCGCCGGCCAGCAGCGATCCGATCAGCGAGCCGATGGAGGTGCCCGCCACCGCATCGAACTCCACGCCGTCCTCGAGCATCGCCTGGAGCGCGCCGACGGTGGCGGTACCCCTGGAACCGCCCCCCGAGAGTGCCAGGGCCACGGTCGGCCGGCCCGGCGTGGTCCAGCGTTCGGGGACGCCGTAGCGCAGATCGGCAGGCAGCTTCTCCGATTGCAGGATCTCCGCCGCCGCGGCAGGGGCAGCCAGACAGACCAGCACGGCGACGATGAACAACGAACGCAACACGAGGGGTTCTCCAGTGAGGCCGACCATAGTATCCCGCTCCCGGGCGGGCACCAATCGCCTCTGCGGGGACGCCCGGCCTGCCCTGGGACAGCGGGAAGGGCCGGCGGGAGAGGCTAGGCTTCGAGGATCTTGCCGTGGCGGATCAGCCACAGCTCGGTGCGCGGCGGTTGCTCGAGGCCGCGGGCGATGCGCACCGCCTCTGCGTAGACCTTGAG
>CAZBZH010000253.1:0-6454 GCA_964496265.1 uncultured Acidobacteriota bacterium
GCGTCGAGCACCTGATCCCGCCGGGCGGTCGCCCGCTCGAGATGCTTGAACGGGTTGTTGCGCCCGGGGCTCTGGATCAGTCCGGCGAGTAGGGCCGCCTCGGAGACCGAGAGGCCGCTGACATCCTGACCGAAGTAGAAGCGCGCGGCCGCCTGCACCCCACAGATCGCCACCGAGCCTCGCTGGCCCAGGTAGATCTCGTTGAGGTAGACCTCGAGGATGCGTTCCTTGGAGTAACGCGCGTCGAGCATCATCGCCATCGGCAGCTCGCGCAGCTTGCGCCACCAGGTCCGCCGCTGGTGCAGGAACAGGTTCTTGACCGTCTGCTGGGTGATCGTGCTGCCGCCCTGGACGATCCGTCCCGAGCGGGTGTTGGCCAGGGCCGCCCGGATCACCGCCCGCAGATCGACGCCGCCGTGATCGCGGAAGCGCGCGTCCTCGGCCGCCAGCACCGCGTCGACCACCCGGGCCGGGATGCGGTCGAAGGGCAGCACCTCCCGCTCTTCCTGGCGGGCGCCGTACTGGGTCGCCAGCAGCTCCGGCTCGAGTTCCAGCGCCTCGATACGGCGCCGGTCGGCGCCCCGAATCGACGAGACCCGCCGGCCGCCGAAACGGATGCGAATCAGCCCCTCGGGAGGCGCCTCGCCCGGGCCGTCGAAGGGGCGCATCACCACCTCGACGGTGTCTCCGCGGACCCGGTAGCGGCCGGGCTTCTGCGGCGTGGTTTCCGAGCGCGCGTAACCGCAGCGCTCGAAGCGCTGGGCCACCGACTCGAGGGTCGCCGGCGCGCCGGAATAGAGGGTCCACCCCGCGGAGTAGATCCGCGAGGGGTTGGCCCACAACCGGCCTTCGAAGCGATCGCCGACCGAGACGTAGAGGTGCAGGATGAAACCGGCGACCAGGACGAAAGCCACCGAGGCCAGAGCCGCTATGAGACGGATCCGGGCCCGGCGCTGTTTCGCGCTGCGCCGCCGACGGGGACGGCGCTTCTTCGCGGCCTTCTTTTTCTTCGCCGGCATCGCGCGAGCAGCATAGGCCGACCGGGGCGCACACGCCACCCCTGACGACGCCTATGCGGTCAACGATGAAACGGTCGGTCTCAGGCTTGCCGCAGGGTTTCCTTGAGCGGCTTGCCGGCCTTGAACGCCGGAGCACGGGTCGCCGGAATATCCAGCGTTTCACCGGTGTGCGGGTTGCGGCCCGCCCTTGCCCGGCGATCCCGCGCCTCGAAAGTCCCGAAGCCGCTGATCGCGACCTTGTGACCGTCGACGAGCTGGGCCGCGATCAATCCCACATGGGGGTCGGGATCGAAAATCGCATCGATCGCACGCCTGGCCTCACGCAGAGGCAGGCCGGTGCGCACAGAGACCTGTTCGACGAGCTGCGCCTTGTTCAACGCGTCCTCCTTCGCGGGTTCATCGGCAAAGGAAGTCAATCCGAACGCGTCTTGTGGCTCACTCCCCTTCGGGAGCGTTCGCGGATGAACCCGCAGTTACGGAACCAAGCGCATGTCCTTGAGCGAGGAACGCACGACGAACACCCGTTCGTTGTTGTCCTCCTCGTCCACCGGGAAGAAGAAAAAGCCCGGTGCATCGTCGGGAGCCTCTTCGGGAATCGTGCCCCACATCGACTCGCCGTCGGCGAAGGTGACGATCGCCTTGCGGCCGCTGGCCTTGGCCTCGTCGAACTGTTGCCGGGCCACGAAGTCGCGGTTGCCCAGCCAGCTCTTGACGTAGAACAGGGCCTTCATCGAGTCGACCTGGACCCGCAGAGGGATCCCGCCTCCCTCGGCCGGGAGCAGGAAAAAGGTCTCCGACGCCGGATCGAAATCCTGGGTCAGACCCTTGTGGATCGTGCCGTCCTTGAGGTGGACCACGACCTTGTTTTCCATCCCGGACCTCCGGTGCCGGAAGCTGGACGTGCCCCGGCAGGAAGAATCCTAACCTTTTGCCCCCATTTCAGGCAATTCCTGGTTTTGGACCGATTGGATCCGAGACGGGGCGGGGCTTCCCGACGGACTGGCCGCGGCTCAGGCCAGGGCGGGATCTTCGAGGCCCGCCTCGGCGAAGCCCCGGGCCCGCAGCAGGCAGGCGTCGCAGCGCCCACAGGGCCGGCCGGATGCATCCGGATCGTAGCAGGAGACCGTCCGCCCGAGATCGACCCCCAGCTCCACCGCCCGACGGACGATCTGCCCCTTGGTCCGCTCCAGGAGCGGCGCGTGGATGCGAAACGCGCTGCCCTCGACCCCGGCCCGGGTGGCCAGGCCGGCCAACCGCTCGAAGGCCTTCAGGTACTCGGGGCGGCAGTCGGGGTATCCGCTGTAGTCGATGGCGTTGACCCCGAGGAACAGGTCCCGGGCCTCGAGCACCTCGGCCCAGCCCAGGGCCAGAGAGAGCATGACCGTGTTCCGGGCCGGCACGTAGGTCACCGGGATGCCCTCGGCAATCTCGCCGTCGCTCCGCTGCTTGGGCACGTCCACCGCTTCGTCGGTCAGCGCCGATCCGCCGAGCACGTCGAGCTCCACGCCGACGACCCGGTGGGACGCGGCACCGAGAGACCGGGCCAGCTCCTCGGCCCGCTCAATCTCGACAGCATGACGTTGGCCGTAGCGCACGGTCAGCGCATGGGCCTCGAAGCCCTGATGCCGCGCCTCGGCCAGGGTCGTTGCCGAGTCCATCCCGCCGGAGAGCAACACCACCGCCCGCATCGGATCAGACCCCTCGCAGCACGCCGGGCCAGAGCAACTTGTGCAGCTGGATCTGGAGCTTGACCGCCAGCCCGTCGGCCAGGATCCAGTCGGCGAGTTCACCCGGCTCCAGTCCGTCCTGGACCGGCGAGAACAGCACGGTGCAGCGCTCGGCCAGGGCGCGGTCGCGCACCTGCTCCGCCGCCCAGCGGTAGTCTTCCCGGTCGGCGATGACGAACTTGAGTTCGTCATCGTGCCCCAGGTGTTCGAGGTTCTCCCAGCGGTTGCGGGCGGCCTCGCCGGAACCGGGGCACTTGATGTCGACGATGCGCTTGACGCCGGCGGGGACGTCGGCCACCGAGAGGCTGCCGCCGGTCTCCAGCATCACCCGGTAGCCCTCGGCGACCAGCCGCTGCATCAGCGGGATCGCCTCCTTCTGCAGCAACGGTTCGCCGCCGGTCAGTTCGACCAGCCGGCAGCCGATTCGCTCGACCTCGGCCATCACCTCGTCGATCGACATCGGGTTGCCCTCATGGAAGGCGTACTCGGTGTCGCACCAGACACAGCGCAGGTTGCAGCCGGTCAGCCGGATGAAGGTGCAGGGCTCCCCGGCCCGGGAGGATTCCCCCTGGATCGAGTGAAAGATCTCGTTGACGGTCAACACATTGGGCATTTTAGCGCGCCGCGGGGGGCTCCGCCCCGGGGCCCGGGCGGGGTTTGCGCCCCCCGGTGCCGGAACCCAGATTCAACAGAGGGTTCGACCGTTTGTCCGCTGAGGTCCTTGCTGATGGAACTGCTCTCCATGGGAATCGTGCCTGCCGCCGTGGCGGCCGTCGTCGGCCTGATCCTCGGATTCGGCCTGGGCAACCGGGGCAAGGGGGATCTCAGCCGCCGCACCCAGCATCTCGAGGACCAGCTCGAGCGGGCCACCGTCCGCGCCCGGGAGCAGACCACCGCCCTGGCATCGGCCCGCACCGAGGCCCAGTCGGTGGCCAGCCTGGTCCGCTTCCTGCCCAGCATCGTCGCCGAACTGAACCAGCCCGAGCTCGAGATCGGTCACGTGCCCAAGCTGATCGTGCGGCTTGCGGCGGCCCTGTTCGAACCGGAGCAGGTGCTGTTCTACATGGTCCGCAAACCGCGGGAAGGGTCGGGGCAGCCCGAGCTCTACCTGCGCTACCAGCGGGGCATCCGCGAGGTGCCCGACGCGGCGGCGGTGATCCCCTTCGGCCAGGGCAAGATCGGCTGGGTCGCGGCCAACCGGGTCGAGATGTCCCAGGAGGACTGGCGCAACGCCAGCCGCACCGACGGCCAGGCCTTCGAGACCCGGCTTCCGGGGATTGCCCTGGACCTGATCGGGCCGGTGGTCCAGGGGTCCCGGGTCCTCGGGGTGATCGTGGTGGGCAAGCCGAAGGTCCGTCCCCGGGACGAGAAGCTGACCCTGCAGATGGTGACCAACCTGGGCGCCGTCGCCCTGTCCCACGCCATGAACCTTTCCAGCGTGCGCAACGACGCCAACAAGGACGGCCTCACCGGCCTCTACAACAAACGCTACCTGATGAAGGCGCTGGGCGAGATGATCCGCGACGCCGAACAGTCGGGCCAACCGCTCAGCCTGTTCCTGTTCGACATCGATCACTTCAAGGTGTTCAACGACACCCAGGGGCACCAGGCCGGCGACGTGCTGCTAAAGGAACTCTCCGCCCTCGTCGCCTCGAAGTGCGGAAAAGAAGCCCTGGTCGCCCGCTACGGCGGCGAGGAGTTCGTCGTGGTCATGCCCGGCACCCCGCCGGAGCGGGGCATCGAGAAGGCCGAGGCGATCCGCGCCGCCATCGCCGGGCATCCGTTTGCCCATCGTGAAAGCCAGCCCCTCGGGGTGGTCAGCATCAGTGGAGGGGTCGCCGGCTTCCCCACCGATGGGACCTCGGCGGCGACCCTGCTGGAATTCGCCGACCAGGCGCTCTACGAGGCCAAACGGGCGACGCGGAACAAGGTCCTGCGCTACCGCGGGGTCACCATCGGCGTGGACCCGGACGTGCCGGTGGAACTGCCTGCCGCCGAGGCAGGCGCCGTTCCCGGGGCCGAGGGCCCCCACCGGTAGGATCGGGTATGGACCGCCCCCACCGGTTGCGGGAGGGGTTGTCCGGTGTACCATGGCTTGTGGGAGGTTGAGATGAGCGAACGCGCGACTGCCAGTCCGGTCCCCGCCGTGGCTTTCGAGCCCCGTTTTCGCGGGACGATGCGCTCCGACGGCGACCTCGGCCCGATCGAGGAACGCTACGGCCGCCGGCTGATGCGCCTGATCGACCCCGAGTCCGACGAGGCCTCCGCCCTGCTGGACGCAGGCCGGGTCGAACTGGTCGGCCCCGATGGCGCTCCGCTGGGCGCCACCCCGCTGGAACAGGCTTATCTGGAGCTGGAGCGCCGCCTACGGGACCGCCTGGCCCAGATGGACGAGGAGCTGGACTCCGAGTTCCGCGCCCTCTCCGACTGCCTCGACCGGGTCCGTGACCGGGAGCGCCGCTGCGGACGACAGGCGGGCTAGCCCCCGAAACGCCCTAGGAAGCGTCCTGCTTCATCGCGGACTTGATCGCCTCGACGATGAAGTTCTGCATCGACGGGCTCTGCCCGCGCACGGCGTCGTAGACGAGACACGGCAACTTCAGCGAGATCTGCACGCCGTTCTCGTTCAGACCGTCCAGCCACGCCGTGAACTCCGCCCAGGTCTTGAAGGTCAACCCCTCGATCGCACCTCGGGGATAGAGCTCGATCAACTCGATCTCGTCCTTCAGCCGGAACAGCACGTCATCTTCGCGGTGATCGGCGAAGTCGCTGTAAGCAAAGAACTTGACCTCTCCGGCGGTCTGATCCTTGCCCTTGATCGAGACCTCGGGGTTCTTGTTGCAGCGCATCATGATGTAGTCCCCCTTCCCGCGGAAATGGAACGCGAGAATGGGGTCGGTGCGCGGGTTGTCATCGGATGGGGTCTTGAGCGCCCGGTACACGCGGCGGGCGATTTCGGCGTTCGTTCTATACATCGTGACTCCTGACCAAGACCCAAAAGACCTGTTTTACATAGGGGTGGAGTATACGGGTCGCTATGACCCGTCTCAACCGCGAATCGGCGCGATCCCCCAGTAAACCCGCTCGTCTCACCATGAGACAGTGAGACGGTTTACACGTCTCCAGCCTCAAACCGTTCAAAACAAGCAGCTTAGCGCGGGAGACACCTGAGACTGTCTCACGGTGAGACTTTCTCCGGACAGCAACAGAAGGTCACCACCCCCATTAAACGCTTTAATTTCAAGACTTTAAGGCTGCGCCCCGTAGCGTGCTCCAGGTCGGCCCCGGCCTTGCTCTTAAGGAGGGCGCCCCCGAATGGAACTGCTGGGAGGGTAGGAGCCATGAGAAACCTCATCACTATCGCAATCGCGCTACTCGTTATCGGGTCTCCGATTGCAGCCGCTCCGGACCACTTGGATACGAATCAGCCCCGAACCGGGATCCAGAAGATCTCGGGTGATTTGTCCGAGTTGCTGGAGCAGAACGGTGAACCCCAACGGGTCATCGTGAGCTATCACGATCGCGTCGACGCCGACATGCTCGAGCGTCTCGCGCATCGCGGAGCGGATGTCCACCGCCGCCTCGATAAGCTCGCTGCGATCGCCGGCACGATGAACATTAATGAGATCTACGAGCTCGCAGCCGATCCGGCCGTCGCCTCGATCTCTCCGGACCGTCAGGTCTTCGGCTCGATGGACATCGGCGTGG
>CAZBZH010000254.1:0-6432 GCA_964496265.1 uncultured Acidobacteriota bacterium
AACCGCATCGTGATCGCCGACGAGCGCCAGGAACCGCGGCGGCCGAAGAGCCACCGCCGGCGCACCGGCGTCAACCGCCCGATCGTCCCGCGGGATTAGTTACCAATCAGCCGCGGCGGGCGCGGATGATCAGCCCAAACAGGCCGGCGACCGCGATCCACGCCACGATCTCGCCGACCCGGTTGTAGAGCGTCGGCGTCTCCATCAACGCGACGTCGTCCACCCCGGCCGTTTCGACGAACAGCGACGTGCGGCCCTGGTAACGACCGAGCGGATCGAGGAACCCGGAGATACCGGTGTTGGCCACCCGCACGTACGACGTACGGTTCTCGATCGCCCGTAGGCGCAACACATCGGCGAGGTACGGCTGGAACAACGTGTCGCCGAACCAGGCGTCGTTGGTGATCACCACCTGCAGGTTGGCGCCGGCGTTGCGCAGGCCGCGGGGCAGGTCCTGGAACAGTTGCTCGTAGCAGACGAGGGTGCCGATGCGCGCATCGCCGACTTCCATGATCGCCGTCGCCGGGCCCGGCGTGAACCCGCCGACGATCCAGCGCCACTCGCCACCGGACTTGCCCTCGAGCAACGGGCCGAGCAGCCGGCGGAAGGGCAACCCTTCGGTGAACGGGACGAGATACACCTTGGCGCCCCAGGTCTCATCGAGGGTGCCGTCTTCGTGCACCAGGATCGCCGCGTTGTACAGCTCGTCGTTGGCCGGGTCGTCGTCGTGGCGCCAGTACTCGACGCCGACCAGTATCGCGACTTCACGGGTACGAGCCAGCGCCTCGACCTCGGCCATGCGATAGGTCTCGGGTTTCTCCAGGTGGTGATAGAGCGGCCAGGGCCTCGAACTCTCGGGCCAGATCACCAGCTCCGCACCCTGCTCCACCACCTCCTGGGTGCGCGTCAGCAGCGCCTTCCACTCACGCTGCTCCTGACCATCTCCGCGCTTGACCTGGATCGGAATGTTGGGCTGCACGAAGCCGATGCGCATGGTCGGCGCCGATTCGAGCCGGGCCTGGTGATGCCGCCAGGCCCAGGCGTCGTAGCCGAGCACCGCGATCCACAGCAGCGCGAACCCGAGCCAACCGCGCCGCCGATCGGATTGATAGAAGCCCTGCAATCCCTGGAACAGGCAGCCATTGATCAGCAGCAGGAAGGCGGTCACGCCGTAGAGGCCGAACAGGTCGGCGAACTGCACCAGCCAGGGGAACTTGGCCAGGGAGTGGCCGAGGTGGTCGGCGGTCATGCGCAGGTCGCCCCAGGCGCCGGCCCACTCGAAGGGAATCCAGACCGCGGGAAGCAGCAGGACGTAGGACAGCCCGGTTCGTCGTCGCAACCAACCGAGCAGGGCGAAGGTCAATGCGAAGCGAATGCCGTAGGCCAGCACGATGCTGACGTACATGACCCAGGCGAGCCAGGAGATCTCGGCCATGGCGTAGTGAAAGTAGAGCGCGATGCCGTGACCGATGAAGCCGAACAGGAACCCGGCCCACATGCGGCGCAAGCGGGGAGCGTGCGGCTCCCGCTCGAGCCAGATCAGCATCGGCAGGAACAGCACACAGTTGGCGACCAGCGTCGACGAGTAGTACGCCAGGACCAGCAGCAGCCCCGAGGCTGCCGGCAGGCGCCACAGCGAATGGGGGTCGCGGTTCAACACGGGAGGATCAGACGGCGGAGAACACCAGGCAGGCGTTGTGTCCACCGAAGCCGTAGGAAGTCTTGACCGCGAGACGCGGCCGGGACTCGAGCGGCTTGTTGGCCACCAGGTTGACCTCGGCTTCGGGATCGGGCGTCTCGTAGTTGATCGTCGGCGTGATCACGCCGCGCTCCATCGATAGCGCCAGCGCCGCACTCTCCATCGGACCGCTGGCCCCGATGCCGTGACCGGTCATCGACTTCAGCGCGGTCACCGACACGTCGCCGGCCCGGGCGGCAAACAACTCGCGGAAGACCTTGGCCTCGGTGCGGTCGTTGAGCACCGTCGACGTCCCGTGGGCGTTGACGTGATCGACATCGCCGGCGCCGGCGTCCGCCGTTTCGAGCGCCTGCTCGATCAGGCGGCGAATCGCCTCCCCGGTGTCGTCGATCTGCATCATCGAGTGGGCGTCGCAGTTGCTGGCGTAGCCGCTGATCGCGGCGTAGATCCGCGCCCCTCGCGCTCGCGCGAAGGACTCCCGCTCCAGTACGAGCATCGCCGCGCCCTCGCCGATCACGAAGCCGTCGCGATTCTTGTCGAAGGGGCGGCTGGCCCGGGTGGGATCGTCATTGCGGGTCGACATCGTCTTGAGGCGATCGAAGCCCATCAGGCAGTACATGTCGTGATCGCCGGCGACCCCTTCGGCGCCTCCGGCGAGCATCACGTCGGCCTCCCCTCGGGAGAGCGAACGCCACGCCTCGCCGAGAGCCATGGTTCCCGCGGCGCAGGCGGTGCTGAGCGCCTTGCACTCGGCGCGAGCGCCGAAGCGAATCGCGATCTGCCCCGCCGCGGCGTTGGGGATCAACATCGGCAGCGAGTAGCGCTTGACCGCCGTCGGGTTGAACTCGCCGATCCAGTTGGCGTGGCTGATCTCGAGGGTGGTGATTCCGCCGATACCCGACCCCAGCGACGTGCCCAGGCGCCAGGGGTCGACGCCGCAAACCGTCAGCTGGTCCCGGCGGGTGGGATGCGGCTCGAGGGCATACCCGGCATCGAGCAGTGCCTCGTGACTCGCGGCCAGACCGAAATGGGTGGTACGGTCTAGCAGGGAGACCTGACGGCCGGGAACACCCTTTTCGCGAGGTTCGAAATCGCGAATGGGAGACCCGATCCGGGTGGACAATCCGGCGACGGCATCCCCGTCGAGGGCTACCGCTCCCGAACGCCCGGCGAGGCAGGCCTGCCAGAAGGACTCACGGTCGGTCCCGATCGGACTGACCACCCCCACGCCGGTGATGACGACGCGCTCCGGTTCCAACGCGGACACTCCCCCCAAAACAGCAGCGTCCGGGCGCGGCCCCCGGACGATCTCAATACGCCTATCTCACTGAAAACAGAGGATCAATGCTAACATGCGCCAAATGACGGTGTCCAGAAAAGAGATCGAGATCAAACTGCGCTACGAGACGGTCGACGAGGCCCGGCGGGCGATCGACGCCCTCGGCGCAACCCTGGTCGAAGACCGGGTTTTCGAGGATAACGTGCTGTGGGACACGCCGGACGCGGCGCTGCGGGCCTCGAAACAGATGCTGCGGCTGCGCCAGCGAGGCGCTCGGACCATCCTTACCCACAAGTCGAACCCCTCCCGGGACACGGTGCACAAGGTCTGGGAGGAGCACGAAACCGCCGTCGAGAACTTCGACGAGATGCGGCGCATCCTGGAACTGCTGGGCTACCGGCCCAGCTGGCGCTACCAGAAGTACCGCTCCCGGCTTAAGCTGGACGGGCTCGAGTTCTGCCTCGATGAAACCCCGCTCGGTTGTTTCGTTGAATTGGAAGGCACCGCCGAGGCCATCGACAGCGCGGCCGCCCGCATGGGCAAGACCGTCGACGACTACATCGCCCTGAGCTATCGCGAGTTATTCGACGAGGCCCGGGAGCGTGGAGAAATCGGCGCCGAAAACCTGATGGTCGAAGACCGCCCGGCTGACTCCTAGGATCCTCCGCCCGATGAAAGCGATGTTGCTCGCGGCGGGGCTCGGCACGCGCATGCTGCCGTTGACCCTGACCGCCCCAAAACCGCTGCTTCCGGTGCTCGGCCGGGCCATGGCGCGCCAGACCCTGCGTCGCCTGGGCGGTTTCGGGGTCGAGCAGGCGGTGCTCAACCTGCACCACATGCCCGACCGCGTGCGTGAGGACCTGGGCGAAGGGGCCGAGGACGGCCTTCCCCGGCTGAGCTACACCCAGGAGCCCCAGTTGCTGGGCACCGGCGGGGGCATCGGCAACGCCGCGCCCCATCTGCGGGGGGATGGCGCGTTTGTGGTCTGCAACGGGGATTTCCTGGCCGACATCGATCTGGATGCGGCGCTACGGCACCATCGGGAAAGCGGGATGCTGGCCACGCTGGTCGTGACCGCCTGCCGCCCCGGCTACTCGGTGGTCGAGATCGACGCCGCCGGCCGGATCGCCTCGCTGGCCGGTCTCCCGCGGACGGTCGGTGCCGACGCGGCCCGGCGGGGGCTCTTCACCGGCGTCCACATCATGGAAGAGCCGCTGCTCGAACGGATACCGCGGGAGGGGCCGAGCAGCATCGTGCGGGATGTCTACCTGGACCTGATCGAGGAGGGCAAGCTGGGAAGCTTCGTCCATCCCGGCTTCTGGTGGGAATTCGGCTCACCCGCGCTGTATCTCGACGGCTCGATGAAGTTGCTGCGGCTGACGGCGGAACAACGGGGAGCCATCGGCGATTTCGATCCGGTGTTCGACCGGGACGAGGCCCGGGTCGCGCTGGGTGCCGGCGCCAAGCTGGACGCCACGGCGAGGGTGGCCGGCGGCGTGGCCCTGGGCTTTGCCGCCTTTGTCGGGCGGGGAGCGCGGATTCAGGATTCGGTGGTGATGCCCGAGGCCTGGGTCGGTCCCGACGTGCGGCTCAGCCGCTCGATCGTCGGCGGAGGGGTCGAGGTCCGCGAGGGCTTCGAAGGGGACGGTCTGGTGCTGGCGCAAGACCCGGGCGAGCAGGTTCCCCTGCCCCCCGGCTGCAAACGAGAGCACGGCATTCTGGTCGCGCCGATCGAGGCCTAGCCCCCATGCGCGACGAGCTTCAGCGCGAAATCGAGGAACGCTATCCCGGCGCGCGGGTCGAACGACTCGCCGGAGACGCATCGACCCGCCGGTTCTACCGGCTGCGACCGGCGCCGAGCGGCGGCGACGAGAGCTCCCGGGTCCTGATGGACTACGGTGAGGCGGTGGCCCCCGGCGACGTGGCCAAGACCGCGCTACTCCAGCGGGCGAGGCTGCGGGTCCCTGAAATCCTGTACGTGTTCCGGTGCGGCGGGGCGCTGCTGCTGGAGGACCTGGGGGACCGGACCCTCGAGCAGGCGGTCCTCGATGAACTGCGCCAGGGCCCCGCGGACAGCGGTCCGGCCCGCGGGCTGTACGACCTGGCGGTCGATCTGGCCGCCGACATCGCCGGTCGCGGGACCGCGGCGCTTGCCGCCGAACCCCAGGATCCCGCCCGACCGCGGCTGGACGCCGCGCGTTTCCGTTTCGAGATGGATTTCTTCCTGGAGCACTACGCCGGTGCCCTGATGGGACGACCCGCGGACGCCGGATTGCGGGACGCCCTGCATGATCTGGCTGATCGAGCGGCCGCGGGCAGTCCGGTGCTGTGTCATCGGGACTACCACAGCCGCAACCTGATGGTCCTGCCCGCAGGGTCGGCAGCCGACGCCCCGACGCTGGCCATGGTGGATATCCAGGATGCGCTGCCCGGGCCGGACACCTACGACCTGGCCTCGCTGCTGCGGGACGCCTACGTCGACCTGCCCGAGGATTGGGTCGAGCCACTGCTGCGTCGCTTCGCGGAGCGAGCCGGCCTGGAGGATGCGGGGAAACCGAGTCTTCGCCGGCGCTTCGATCTGGTCGCCGCCGAGCGCATGATCAAGGCGCTGGGGACCTTCGGTTTCCAGGCAACCAGCCGCGGGCAGGATCGCTACCTCGAGGGCGTGCCCCGCACGCTCCGGCGGCTGACCGTCACCCTGCCGCGGATCGAAGCGGGAGCCGACCTCCTCGACTCCCTCGAAAGGCTCGGCCTGCTGACCCCGCCGCGCTAGCCGCCCTGGACCCGGTCCAGCGGATCCAGCAAGAGCCAGGGCACCTCGACGCCGAGGTGAGATCGGTAAGGGGCCCCAACCGCGGCCCGGCAGGCCTGCACCAGGGCGCCGGGAGCGATCTCGACGGCACAGCGCCGCGGCGGGCCCGCCGGGCCACCCCCATCGAGGGCCTGGAGCTCCAGATCCAGCAGCCAGCCGGCCTCGACCGGATCGATCCGCGCAGCGGTCACCACCCAGGCCGCGGAGGGGAACCCCTCGGCGCCCGGCCGGACCCGAAGATGGGCCGGTCTCGGCTCCGGTCGGTCACGGAAGGAGCCGCGGCGCAGACTGCCCAGCCGATGGATCGCCCCGTCGACGGTGCGGCCCGCGGCGAGCACCCGGCGAGCGGTCGGGAACCCGGCGTCATCGAACCGTCCTCCGAAGGGGGCACCCGGCTCCCGGGGTGCATCCTCGACGAACCACCCGGGGCCGACCGGCGCCCCGAGTTGGGCGGCTCCGCCATGGACCTCGGAGACCAGGGCGGCGACCCACTCCGACGCCAGCACCGGAGGCAGCAGCCAGGGCGCCGTGGCGGGCAGCGGGTGGTCCGGGGCGCCGGGCGCGCCCCAGAGCGGAGTCGCCTCGATCCAAGGTCGGGCATCCAGGTCCTCCCCCCCCTCGGCCAGCAGCGCGCAGCGCAAC
>CAZBZH010000255.1:0-6416 GCA_964496265.1 uncultured Acidobacteriota bacterium
GGCCGCCATCTCCTCGGGGAGTGGCGAGACGAACAGGACCCGGTGGCTCAGCCGAGGAAATTCCACGCGGCGAGGCGCGCCATGTCCTTGGGGCTCTTCCTCGATTCGGCGACCACCGAGGCCTCGAACCCGCTGTGCATCGCGCAGTTCTGGCAGAGGTCGTCCTTGCGCGATTCCCAGTAGTCCCAGTCGGTGTCGTTCCAGAACTCTTCCCAGGAGTGGGTGTACTTCTTGCCGATCAGGTAGCAGGGGCCCTTCCAGCCGTTGGGCGTGAAGGTCACCGTGCTCCAGGGGGAGCAGTTGTAGTCGCGCATGCCGGCGGCGAACTCGAGGAACTGCGGCGTCGAGGTGATGCGGTAGTGCTTCGAGAAGCCGAGGATCTTCTTGAACTTGGAGTGGATGTCGTCACGGGCGAGGAACATGTCCCGCTCGACCGACTCGTACTGGTAGCCGGGCGAGATCAGCATGCCGTCGACGCCGAGGCTCTTGGTGTACTCGCACAGCTCGCGGACCTCGTTGACGTCGGTCTCCTTGAAGACCGTGGTGTTGGTCATCACGTGGTAGCCGCGGGCCTTGGCCTGCTTGATCATCTCGATGGCGTGGTCGAACACCCCTTCGCGAGCGCAGACATGGTCGTGGGTCTCGCGCATGCCGTCCAGGTGCACGTTGATCGTCAGCCGTTTGTGGGGCGCGACCTTGTCGAAGACGTGCTTGTCCAGCAGCAGGGCGTTGGTGCACAGGTAGATGTGCCGCTTGCGCTCGATGATGCCTTCGACCAGTTCCTTGAGCTCGGGGTAGATCGTCGGCTCACCGCCGCAGATCGAGACCACCGGCGCCTCGCTCTGGTCCACCGCCTCGAGGCAGCGCTCCAGGGGTAGCCGGTCCTTGAGTTTGCCGGTGTGCCGTTCCACCGCGCAGCCCAGGCAGGCCAGGTTGCAGGTGTAGAGCGGTTCGAGCATCAGCACGTACGGGTAGCGCTCGCGTCCGCGCATGGCCATCCGCGTCTGGTGCTTCATCATGTCGGTCGTGATGTGAATCGGGAATCGCATGCTCGTTCCTCTCCTCAGGCGGTTTCTGCGACAAGCGGAGTCGCTGCTTCGCCGCGCCGGGCTTTGGACCAGGTCGCGAGGGCGAGTAGGGGGAAGTAGTTCGAGTAGAGGTGGTAACGCAGGTAGAACACGCTGGGGAACCCGGTCCCGGTCCAGCTCTCCTCGGCCCAGGAGCCGTCTTCGTGCTGGTTGCGAACCAGGTAGTCCACCGCGCGCTGGGCCGCCTCGGAGCGCTCATCGCCGGCGGCGCAGAGCCCCATCAGGGCCCAGGCGGTCTGGGAGGGGCTGCTCGGGCCGCGGCCCTTGAGCATCGGGTCGTCGTAGCTCAGCGGTAGTTCGCCGAAGCCGCCGTCGTCGTTCTGGCAGTCGCGCAGCCAGGTCACGGCGCGATCCCGCCACTCGCCGGCCATCTCGACGCCGATGTAGCGCAGGCCCCACAGCGAGAGCCAGGTGCCGTACAGGTAGTTGCAGCCCCAGCGTCCGTACCAGGAACCGTCGGCCTCCTGCTCGCGGCGCAGGAACTCGATGGCCATCCTGGCCGGCGGGTAGTCGGGGCCGTGCCCCATGTGCGCCAGGGTCTCGAGGCCGCGGGCGGTCAGGTCCGAGGTGCTCGGATCGATCATCGCGTTGTGATCGGCGAAGGGCACGTGACAGAGGATTTCCTTGTCACAGTCCTTGTCGAAGGCGCCCCAACCGCCGTCCTTGTTCTGCATGCTCACGTGCCAGACGTGGCCCTCGTAGATCGCCTGGATGCGTTCGGCATCCTCGGCCCCCTCGCCCAGCCGCACCTTGCTCAGGGCGGTCAGCACCTGGCTGGTGGTGTCGCAATCGGGGTAATAGGGGTTGGCGTACTCGAAAAACCAGCCGGGAGCCTGGTTCTGGCCGTCCTTGAGTTTGATCTTCCAGTCGCCGGCATCGTGGCCGCGGCGGCTCATCATCCAGCGGGCCGCCTTCTGCAGCCGGGGGTGATCTTCGGGCAGTCCGGACTCGGCCAGGGCGTTGACCGAGATGGCCGTATCCCACACCGGCGAGAAGCAGGGCTGCACCCGCAGCGTGTCCCCCTCTTCGATGGTCAGCCGCTGCAGTTCCTTGTACTGGTCCTGAATCACCGGGTGATCCAGCGGGTAGCCCATGGCGCGCAGGCCGATGATCGTGTTGACGATCGGCGGGAAGATGGCGCCCAGTCCGTGGCTGCCGTCGAGGCGTTCCAGGACCCAGCGTTCGGCGGCCTTGAGCGCGAACTGCCGGGTCGGTTTGACCGGGAGCTTCTCGAGGATCTTGAGGCCGCGGTCCACCGCCTGGAAGAAGGCACCCCACAGGCCGGTCTTGGCCGGCACGGCACGTCCGCCGCGAAGTTCGGGGATCTGCGCGTGGGCCGGAACCGGGCAGTGGGGCTTGAGCGCCCAGATCATGCTCAGCGGCACCACGATCGCCCGGGACCACGAGGACATCTCGTAGATGTTGAAGTAGAACCAGCGGGGCAGCAGGATGATCTCCGGCGGCACCGCGGGGGCGTTTTTCCACTCGTACTGGCCGAAGATCGACAGGTAGAGTTTGGTGAACGAGTTGCAGGCGTCGAGGCCGCCGAGATCGAGGATCTTCTTGCGCGCCCGCTGCATGTGCGGCGCCTCGGGGTCGTCGCCCACCAGCTTCAGCACGAAGTAGGCCTTGGCCGACGCGCTGACCTCGGCGGGGCCGCCGGGGTAGATCGACCACCCGCCGTGATCGGATTGTTGCTGTCTTAGATTGTTCGCCGCCTTGCGCACTCTGGGGTCTTCGGTCTTCCCCATGAAGTGCATGGCGAGGATGTACTCGGACTCGAGGATCGTGTCGCCCTCGAGCTCTCCACACCAATGACCGTCTTCTTTCTGGATCGAAAGCAGATAGTCCTGCGCCGATCGGATGGCGCGCTGGGCCTCAGGGTCCAGATTGAGATGGGGAACGCTCACGAACAGGTCCTCCAACGCACGTTGACTCGCGAATGTTTGCCCACCGGGCCGCAGTGGTTACCGCCGGATTCCAGCCTGATCCAAGGCAATCCGGTATGTAAGTCCCCGATTAGACGGATACGTCCACCGCGTTGTTTCAAAACCTTGCCGCGCCGCTGGGAATTCCCACCGGTTTTGGCGCGGACGCCGAAAAGACTATACACGATTCTGGTCCGGAATCATCCGCGTCTGCGTGGCTAACCCCGTTAACGCTGTACACGTTACGGCGACGACCGCGAGAGCTTTCAACACTTTGCGCCGTCGATGAGGCGGCCCGGGACCACCCGGGCGGGCTTCGGGCGTGCGATTGGCGCTATGCTGAGGACCGTATGACCACCGGGAACCTCAGAGACCGGATTTTCGAGGCTGCCGAGGACCTCTACCTGCGCGAGGGGCCCGAGGCGCTCTCCATGCGCCGGGTGGCCGAGGCGGTGGGTGTCAGCGCGCCCGCGATCTACCGCTACTTCGAGAACAAAGAGGAGCTGCTCAACGAGATCGTGATGCACGGTCTCAAGATCCTCGAGAGCTACATGGAGCCGGCGCTGGCCGCCGATACACCCTTCGAGGTGTTGACCCGGGTCATCGAGCAGTACCTGGAGTTCGGCCTGGCCCAGCCGCGCTACTTCGATTTCGCCTTTCTCGCGCCCAGCCGCGACATTTCCATCGCCGGCGACAACGTGACCCAGCACAACTGGTCGACCTTCAAGCAGGTCCGCGACACCGTGGCGGCCTGTATCGAGGAGGGCACCCTGCGTGAGGGTTCGCCGATGGAGGTCGCGATCACCATCTGGGGCGAGGTCCACGGGTTGATGATCCTGTGGCGCACCGGACGGCTGGGTCCCGACGAGGCGCTGTTCCGCAAGACCTACCACAACTGCGTCCAACGGATGTTCGCCGGCCTCAAGGCCTGATTCACCCCCCACCGTGTTAGCATTCGGCGGTTTGGTCGCGGCCACAGAGGGGTTGCAGCCGCGCTTGGGGGTGACGTGAAGCTCGAGGACATCAGAGAGCAACTGGTCGAGTTCGTAAACGGCTATCTCGGCCCGGCGGCCTCGTTCCTGGAACACTACGTGTGGGGCTGGCCCGCCGACGTGCCGCTGCTGGCCGCGGTGCTGGTGATGACCGGGCTCTACGTCACCGTGCGGTTGGTGTTCATCCAGATTCGCGGTTTCAAGCACGCCATTGCCATCACCCGTGGCGTCTACGACGACCCCGAGGACGAAGGGGATCTCAGTCACTTCCAGGCGTTGACCACGGCATTGTCGGCCACCGTCGGCATCGGCAACATCGCCGGCGTGGCCATCGCCATCCGCATGGGGGGGCCCGGCGCACTGTTCTGGATGTGGTTGACCGCTTTCTTCGGCATGGCGGTCAAGTACACCGAGTGCACCCTGGCCGTGAAGTACCGCACCGTCCACGCCGACGGTTCGGTCTCCGGCGGCCCGATGTACTACATCGAGCGCGGCCTGGGGAAGAACTGGAAGTGGATGGCGATGCTGTTCGCGATCTGCGGCACGGTCAGTTCCTGCGGCAGCGGCTGCATGAACCAGTCCAACACCCTCGCCGTGCGAATGGAATCCAGCTTCGGCGTACCGACCATCGTCTCCGGCCTGATCTTCTCCACCCTGGTCGCCGCGGTGATCATCGGAGGCATCAAGCGCATCGGCCGGGTGACCTCGATCCTGGCGCCGAGTATGGCGCTGATGTACGTCGCCGGCGCCCTGTTCATTCTGCTGCTCAACTTCGCGTCGATCCCCGGCGCGTTCAGTACGATCCTGACCCAGGCCTTCGCGCCCGAGTCGATCGAAGGGGGAGCCGCCGGATCGATCCTGCTCACCATCATGTGGGGCATCCGGCGAGGGCTCTTCAGTAACGAGGCCGGGCAGGGGAGCGCGCCCATCGCCCACGCCACCGCAAAGACCGACTATCCGGTGCGCGAGGGGTTGGTCGCGGCGCTGGAGCCGTTCATCGACACCCTGGTGATCTGCACCATGACCGGCCTGGTGATCGTCACCACCGGCGTCCACAAGGCCACCGACCTGACCGGCGCGGACCTGACCGCCGCGGCCTTCAGCCAGGGGTTGCCGGGTGACTGGGGACAGCACCTCGTGACCATCGCGGTCATCCTGTTCGCCGTCTCCACCGGCGTGTCCTGGTCCTACTACGGGGACCGCATGGTCGAGTACCTGGTCGGCTCCCGGGGGATCAAGGTCTACCGCTGGGCCTTCGTGGTGTTCTTCTTCCTGGGTTCCGTTTTGCCGCTCAGTGCCGTCTGGACCTGGGGTGACGTGGCGCTGGGGTTGATGACCTTCCCCAACCTGATCGCTCTGTTGCTCTTGACCGGCCAGGTCGTGCGCATGACCCAGGAGTACTTCGCCATGGAGCACAAGCGCTACAAGTAGCGACGTTGCCGCTCCCGGTAGGGAGGCTAGCGCGCGATGCGGCGGCGATCGGGTAGAATCCCGGTCCACTCGCAATCGACCGCAAGGAGCCTCCCGTCATGCGTTACCTGCTGATGTTTTCGCTGATGCTCGCCGCCGGCGCGCTGTTCGCCACGTTGTCGGCCGAGACTCACCCGTTCTCGGTGCGTGACATGCTCGCCATGAAGCGCATCTCCGACCCGCAGATCTCGCCCGACGGGCAGTGGGTCCTGTTCGGGTTGCGCGAGACCGATCTGGAAGCCGACCGGGGGCGCACCGATTTGTGGCGCATGCGGGTGGACGGCTCGGATCTCCAGCGTCTCACCACCGATGCCGGCTCCGAGTACAACGCGCGCTTTTCTCCCGACGGTAGCGCCGTCTACTTCCTTTCGGGCCGCTCCGGTTCGGCCCAGGTGTGGAAGCTGCCGCTGACCGGCGGCGAGGCCCAGCAGGTCACCGACTTGCCCCTCGGCGTGGGCAACCTGGTGATCGCCCCGGGTGGGCGGCATCTGGCCTTCACCATGGAGGTCTTCGCCGACTGCGACACGGTGCAGTGCACCGTCGACCGCCTGAAGAAGAAGGACGAGCAGAAGCACAGCGGCATGGTCTACGAGAGCCTGCTGTTCCGGCACTGGGATCACTGGAAGGACGGCCGCCGCTCGCATCTGTTCGTGATGCCGCTATCGGGAGGGGATCCGGTCGACGTGACCCGGGGGATGGATGCCGATACGCCGTCGAAGCCCTTCGGCGGTCCCGAGGAGATCACCTTCACCCCCGACGGCCGCGGCGTGGTCTTCGCCGCCCGGGACGTCGGACGGGAAGAGGCCTGGTCCACCGACTTCGATCTGTTCGTCGCGCCGGTCGACGGTTCGAGCAAGCCGCGCAAGCTGACCAAGGACAACCGCGCCTGGGATACCGGTCCGGCGTTCTCGCCTGACGGCAAGACCCTGGCGTACCTC
>CAZBZH010000256.1:0-6395 GCA_964496265.1 uncultured Acidobacteriota bacterium
CGCATCGTCGGCGACCGCCTGGTCGTGGCCTTCCGCACCGGTGCCGGCATCGAGATCCGCGACCTGCCCCTACTGCCCGCGCCGATCGGCACGGTCACCACCCGGGGCGTGCAGGACATGCCCGATCCGATCGACCCGGTCCGCATCCCGCGGGACGGCAACGACAAGCCCGGATCCGGTGGCGGCAACGACGATACGCCGGTCACCACCATGGGCTACACGCCCAAGGACAAGTAAGTAAACCGAAAGCAGTGGGCCTCCTCGACAGGAGGTCCACTGCGCTCCCCCCACCCGGCGAGTCCTCGCCCACCCGGATTCCTCCGAAAACCCTTTAGTTTCCTGCCGTTCGGGTTGACAGCCCCCCACCCCTTCCATACACTCCGACGGTGGTCTGAAGTGGACTAGAGTGGTCAAACTGACCCTAAATGTCGGTGCTTCACGAGGCTGGTACGTGAAGTGTCCGCGGGCGCCTCAGGCCCGGCCCCGTTTCGACGGACCGGGTTCGAGGGAGGCGGTGACATGTTCCGGGGCAATGCGCTCGCAAAGATCGACGGCAAGGGCCGGCTGAAAATGCCGGCGGCCTATCGGTCCGCCCTGGAGGATACCGACTTCTACGTCACGAGTCTGCGCGGGGAATCGGTGCGGATCTATCCGATGCCCGCCTGGCGCAAGATCGAGGACCGGCTGGACAACGCCTCCTCCTTCGATCCTGCGGTGATGCGCTTCCGCAACTTCACCAGTTACTTCGGTCAGTCGGCGTCGATGGACGCCCAGGGGCGGGTGCTGTTGCATCCGCTCGTCCGGGAACGGGCCGCTCTCGATGGAGAGGTCGCGGTGCTCGGACAGGGAGACTTCCTGGAAGTCTGGAACCGTGCCCAGTTCGAACGGCGGCTGCTCGACGAGCCGCTGACCGATGCCCACCTCAAGGATCTTGCGGAGTTGGGTATCTGAGGGGAGTAGCCGGTGGCCTGCACGGCGCGCAGCGAGGAAAACATGCCGACCCCGCACGCCGAACATCTGCCGGTCCTTGTCCCGGAAACGATGGATTTGCTCGCGGTCGAGCCGGGGATGACCTGCCTCGACCTGACCCTGGGAGCCGGAGGCCATAGCCGGGCGCTGCTCGAGGCCTCGGCCCCCGACGGAATCGTCTACTCGATCGACCGTGACCCGCGGGCGCTCGAGATCGCAGGCGAACGGCTGGCGGGCTACGGCGACCGCTCGCGCCGCCTGCGCGGGAACTACCAGGACCTACTGGAGCTGATGCGCGGCCAGGGGGTCGAACGGGTCGACCGCATCGTTGCGGATCTCGGGGTGTCGAGCATGCAGCTCGACGATCCCGAACGGGGTTTTTCGTTCCGCCACGATGCGCGTTTGGACATGCGTATGGACCCGGATTCGGGGCAGAGCGCCGAGGAACTGCTCGCCGAGGCGAGCGAATCGGAGCTGACCCGGATTCTACGGGATTACGGCGAGGAGAAGCGAGCGCGGGCAATCGCGCGCGCCATCGTCGCCGAACGTGAACGTGAACCGATCCGCACCACGGGCCGGCTGGCCGGCATCGTGGAAGAGGTTCAGGGGCCGCGGGCGCGGATGTATCGCATCCACCCGGCAACCCGAACCTTCATGGCCCTACGCGTCGCGATTAACTCCGAGGTGGATGGGCTGGAACAGGCGCTGCGCGACGCGGTGGACCTGCTCGCCACCGGCGGCAGGATCGCCGTGATCGGCTTTCACTCGTTGGAGCTGAGGATCGTCAAGTCGGTGTTCCGTGATCTGGCCGATCGTTGCCGCTGTCCCCCGGGCCTGCCGGTCTGCGGGTGCGGCAACGAGGACGTGCTGCGGCTGTTGACCCGCCGCGCCGTCAAGCCCGGTGATGCGGAGCTCGCCGCCAACCCCCGATCGCGAAGCGCCATGTTGCGGGCCGCGGAGAAGCGATGAAGTATCCGATCCGAGACGAGGCGGACCGCCGCTGGCGCAACGCCCCGGTCCGCGAGCCCGACCACGGCAAGGCCTGGCAACTGCTGGGTTGGTTGGCGTTGATGCTGATCGCCTGCTCCCCCGTCGCCTTCTACCTGTTTCAGCAGATGGAGTACATCGAGACGATGTACCGCACCGAGGCGCTGCGTAACGAGCGCGCCCGGTTGATCGAGGCCGAGCGACTGCTGCGGGTCGAAACCGCCTCCCTCGAGGCGTTGCCCCGGGTCGAACGCGAGGCCGACCGTCTGGGCCTGGTGCCCGCGTCTCCTGAACAGATCATCGTCGTCGTGCCCTCGGGCCCGCCCGACGACAGCCTGGTGGCCGGCGTGACTCCGGCGGATCGGTGAGGTAGCCATGGAGCAAAACCGCTTCCGTCATCGCCTGTGGTTCGTAGTGCTCGGCGTCCTCGTCGCCGCGACCTACGTCGGTTACACCCTCTACGATCTGCAGTACGTGCGCGCCGCGGAACTCAAGCAGCGCGCCGAGCGCCAGCAGCAGGACCAGGTCGAGATCGCCGGTGGCCGCGGCGCGATCCTCGATCGCAACGGCCATGAACTGGCCGTCAGCGTCGAGACCGAATCGCTCTACGTGCACCCCTACCGGCTGACCGACGACGACCTGCGCCGAAGGGCCGCGCGGCAGATCGCGGAGGTGCTCGATGTTCCGACCCACAAGGTCGCGAGCAAGCTGAAGTCGGACAAACCCTTCGTCTGGATCCAGCGCCGCCTCGACCCCAAGGTCGCCGCACAGATTCGTGGGCTGGACCTCCCGGTCGGCCCCGCCGGAGCGTTCCACTTCAAGCGCGAACCCAAACGGGTCTACCCGTTGGGCTCCACCGCCGCCCACGTGCTCGGTTTCGCCAACATCGACCAGAAGGGTGTCGAGGGGATCGAGCTGTTGTTCGACGACCGGCTGCAGGGGGATCCAGAGACCCACCTGGCGATGCGTGACGGCGCCGGTGGCCGGGTGATGCAGCTGATCCAGGCGCCGACCCAGCAGCCGGAAGATCTGATCCTGACCCTCGACGTGGTGCTGCAGCACGCCGTCGAGCGCGAGCTCGAACGGGCCATGCGCGAGACCGGCGCACGGGCCGCCTCGGCGGTGCTGCTCGATCCGACGACCGGCGAAGTGCTGGCCCTGGCCAACCGTCCGACGGCCAACCCCAACCGCTACGGCAACTCCACCGCCGCGGATCGCCGCAACCGCGCCGTGGTCGACAGCTACGAGCCGGGTTCGACGTTCAAGATCGTGACCACCGCCGCGGCGCTGGACCAGGGGACGATTCGCCCGGGTCAGCGCTTCGACTGTGAGAACGGCGAGATGCGCACCGGCGGCGGCGTGGTTCGCGACCACAAGCGATTCGGCATCCTGACCGTCAGCGAAATCCTGCAGAACTCCAGCAACATCGGGGTGATGAAGATCAACCGCACCCTCGAGCCGGAGATCTTCCTCGATTACGTGCAGCGCTTCGGCTTCGGCACGCGGAGCGGGATCGAACTGCCCGGTGAACAGCGCGGCATCGTCCATCCGGTCGCCCGCTGGTCCAGCCGCACCGGCGACACCATGGCCTTCGGCCAGGAGGTCGGCGTCACCGTGCTGCAGATGGCCTCGGCCTTCGCCACCGTGGCCAACGACGGCATGCGTGTCGAACCGCGCATCGCCCTGGGCCACCGGGACGCCGACGGCTTCCACCGTTTCCCGGAACCGCCGAGCAAGCAGGTGATCGCTCCCGACGTCGCCCGCCGCCTCAGTCACATGCTGGAGCTGGTGGTCGCCGACGGTACGGGGCACAACGCCGCCATCGACGGCTACTCCATCGCCGGCAAGACCGGGACCGCCCAGATCTCCGGCCCCGGTGGGTACTCCAAGACCGACTACGTGGCCAGCTTCGGCGGCTTCGCCCCGGTCCACGCTCCGGCCGTCGCCGGCATCGTGACCCTGGACACCCCCGAGGGCGAACGTCATCAGGGCGGCCAGGTAGCCGCCCCGGTGTTCCGGCGCATCCTCGCCACCGCTCTGCCCCATCTACGGGCCGCCCGTGACGAGGGGGTGCTGGCGGTGGATCCCAACCGTGACGACGAACCGCTTCGCGCCAACTGGGTGCGCGAGCGCAGGCCGCGCAAGATTCCGGCGGGCTCCGCCGACTCCCTGCCCGACGTGCGGGGGCTCCCTCTGCGTTCGGCGATTGCCCGGCTCGCCGCCAGCGGCTGCCGCCCCGAGGTGATCGGAAGCGGAACCGTCACCGCCCAGCAGCCGGCCCCCGGCGACGCTCTCGGCCCCGAGGGCCGCTGTGTCGTGCGGGCGGAGAGGAGGAGCTAGTTGGTCGCCACCCAGGGAATCCGGCTGCACGCCCTGCTCGAGCAGGCGGGCGTGCGCCCGATGCAGCCTCCGGGTGCCGATCCGGAGATTCGGGGCGTGCGTCTCGATTCCCGCCGGGTCGACCAGGGTGACCTCTTCTTCGCGCTCAAGGGCTTCCGCACCGACGGCGAACGCTTCGTGCCCCAGGCCCTGGAGCGGGGCGCCGCCGCCATCGTCGCCGCCTCGCCGCGACCGGAGACGCTCTCCGACGAAGTGGCCTGGGTCCGCGTCGAGGATCCCCGCCGCGTGGCCGGACGGCTGTCGCGGATCTGCTACGGCAAGCCCGACGAGGCGATGGTGCTGGTGGGCATCACCGGCACCAACGGCAAGACCACCGTGGTCTTCTTCCTCGAGTCGATCGCCGCGGCGGCCGGGCGGCCGGTCGGCCGCATCGGCACCGTGAGCAACGCCATCGACGGCGTCGAGGTCCCCGCCGCGCTGACCACGCCGGAGGCTCCGGAGTTCTTCGCGCTGCTGGCCCAGATGCGCCAACAGGCCATCGACGTGGTGGCGATGGAAGTCTCTTCCCACGCTCTTGAACTTTCCCGGGTGGATGGCGCCCACTTCCGTGTCGCGGCCTTCCTCAACCTCGGACGGGATCACCTGGATTTCCACGGCGACGTCGAGAGTTACTTCCGCGCCAAGGCCCGCTTGTTCGACGACCTCGGTCCCGACGCCGTGGCGGTGCTGCCCGCCGACGATATGTACGGCCGCCGCCTGTCGGAACAGACCCGCGCCAAGGTGTTGACCTTCGGCCGCTCCGAGAGCGCCGACGTGCGGCTGACCGAGGAACATCGCTCCCTGCGCGGCTCGACCGCGGTGCTGACCACCCCGACGGGGCCGGTCCCCGTCGAGACCTCGCTGCTGGGAAGCTTCAATCTGGACAACGTCGCCGCGGCCGCGGCCTGCGCCCACGCCGTCGGCATCCCCGCCGAGGCGATCACCCGCGGCGTGCGCAACCTGCGCGGCATCCCCGGCAGGATGGAAGCGGTGGACTGCGGCCAACCCTTCGGCGTGGTGGTCGACTACGCCCACACCGAAGCGGCCCTGAGCCTGTTGCTCAGCGCGGTAACCGATCTGGCCGAGGGGCGGGTCCTGCTCGTCTTCGGTTGCGGAGGCGGCCGGGACCGGGGCAAGCGGCCGGCGATGGGCCGCGCCGCGGCCCAGGGTGCCGACCTGCTGTTCCTGACCTCGGACAACCCCCGCAACGAGGACCCGCTGGAGATTCTCGAAGATGTGCGCCGGGGCATCGCCGAGCTTCCCGGAGCGATCGAGCGCAGCAAGATCGAGCCCGAGCGGGAGCGCGCCGTGCGCGCGGCGATCGCCGAGGCCCGGGCCGGCGACGTGGTGATCCTCGCCGGCAAGGGACACGAGACGACGCAGACCGTGGGCAACCGGGAGATCCCGCTGGACGACCGGGCGCTGGCGCGGCAGGCGTTGGCCGAACGCGGTTGGGGTGGTGACCATGCCGATGCTTAGGCTCGACGACATGGCCCGCGCCACCGGCGGCACCCTGGTGCGCGGCGACGGTGCCACCACCGTGGGCAGCTTCGCCATCGACAGCCGCAGGCTGGAACCGGGTGGGATGTTCGTTGCCCTGCGGGGCAGCCGCACCGACGGCCACACATTCCTCGGCGAGGCCGCCGAACACGGCGCCGCCGCGGCACTGGTCCAGTACGTGCCCGGCCCCGACGAAGCAGCACCTCCCGCCCTGTTGCGGGTCCCCGAGGCGGTCACCGCCCTGGGACTCGCCGGCGCCCTGGCGCGCAAGCGCTGCGCCGCCACCCGGTTCATCGCGGTGACCGGCAGTTCGGGCAAGACCACGACCAAGGAGTTCATCGCCGCCGGGCTCGCCGAGGGGCACCGGGTGCATCGCACCTCGGGCAACTTCAACAACCACCTCGGCGTGCCGTTGACCCTGCTCGCCTGCCCCGATGACGCCGAGATGGCGGTCATCGAGATGGGCATGAGCGCGCCGCTGGAGATCGCGGCGCTGGCCGAGATGGCCCGGCCCGACGTCGGCCTGGTGACCAACGTCGGCGCGGCCCATCTGGAGCATT
>CAZBZH010000257.1:0-6368 GCA_964496265.1 uncultured Acidobacteriota bacterium
CGCACCGAGGCCGAGGTGCGCAACGGCAGCGAGGTCTACGGCGCGCGGATCGCGTCGATCTCTCCCGAGGTCGAGAGCAACCAGGTGCGCGCGGTGGTCACCTTCGCCGACGGTGTGCCCGACGGCCTGCGCCAGAACCAGCGGCTCTCGGTGCGGCTGCTGCTCGAGTCTCGCGACGACGTGCTCAAGGTCGAGCGCGGCCCGTTCATCGACGCCGGCGCCGGACGAACCGCCTACGTGGTCGACGGCGACTCGGCGATCCGCCGGGAGATCGAACTGGGCGTGAGCAGCGTGCGCGAAGTCGAGGTCCTCGGCGGCCTCGCCGAAGGAGAGCGCATCGTCGTCTCCGACACCGCCCGCTTCCAGCGGGCCGAGAACATCTACCTGACCCGCTAGCGCCGAGCCACGACGCGGGATTTCAAACGACAACGAACAGAACACGTCACGAGTAGAAGGGGCCTGGAGGATGGACATGCTGACCATGCAGGACGTTCGCAAGGTGTACCGCACCGAGCATGTGGAAACCCACGCGCTGAGTCACTTCAGCATCGCGGTCAACGAGGGGGAGTTCGTCTCGGTGATGGGGCCGTCGGGCTCGGGGAAGACCACCTTCCTCAACATCGCCGGGCTGCTCGACGCCTTCGACGAGGGGACCTACACCCTCGACGGGGTCGACGTCAGCCGGCTGTCGGATCGTGAGATGTCGAAGGTGCGCAACGAGAAGATCGGCTTCATCTTCCAGACCTTCAACCTGATTCCCGACCTCAACGTCTTCGACAACGTCGACGTGCCGCTGCGTTATCGCGGCCTCGGTGCCGCGGCGCGCAAGCAGGCGATCGAGGAGGCGCTGGCCACCGTCGGCCTCTCGGCGCGCTACAAACACTACCCCTCCCAGCTCTCGGGCGGGCAGCAGCAGCGGGTCGCCATCGCCCGGGCGCTGGTCGGTCAACCGAAACTGATCCTGGCCGACGAGCCGACGGGGAACCTCGATTCGGCGATGGCCAGCGAGATCATGGACCTGCTGGAGAAGATCAACGGCTCCGGCGCGACGGTGGTGATGGTGACCCACGACCCGGAACTGGCCAACCGGGCCAGCCGCCAGATCCACCTGCTCGACGGCAAACTGATCGATCTGGCCCAGGAACGGCCGGCGCCGCTCTACGACCCCACCCCTGCCGGCCAGGCGGTCTGAGGCACCCATGCTGCTCTATCAACTCAGACTCGCGCTCAAGAGCATCCGGCGCAATCCGGTGCTCTCGACGGTGATGGTGCTGGGGATCGCCCTGGGCATCGCCGTCTCGATGAGCTTCGTCTCCGCGTACTACATCATTTCCGGCGACCCGATCCCGCACAAGAGCGACAAGCTGTTCTACGTGCAGCTCGACAGCTGGAACCCGGACAACCCGTTCAGCGACGACGACCCCACCGAGCCGCCGAACCAGTTGACCTACATGGACGCGATGGCGCTGATGGAAAGCGACATCCCGACCCACCACACCGCCATGCACAAGACGGTGATGGTCGTGCATCCGCCCAATGACTCGGTGCAGCCGACCCGTCATCAGATCCGGATGTGCTTCTCCGACTTCTTCGCGCTGTTCGACGTGGCCTTCGACTTCGGCGGCCCGTGGGACGCCGCGGCGGATAAGGGCCCTGAACCTGTGATCGTACTCAGCGCCGAGACCAACGAGGAGTTGTTCGGCGGGGAGAACAGCGTCGGCCGCAGTCTGCGCGTAGAGGATCAGGAGTTCAAGGTGGTCGGCGTGCTCGCTCCGTGGCATCCGACACCCAAGTTCTACGACCCGCACAACGGCGCCTTCGACTCCGTCGAGCCGGTGTTCATGCCGCTGCACTGGGCCCGGGAGATGCAGATCGTCAACGCGGGCAACACCTCGGGCTGGAAGCCCTACGACAACAGCTACGAGGGCAAGCTGCGGTCCGAGGCGGTCTGGCTCCAGTTCTGGGCCCAGCTCGACACCGAGGAACAGAAGGAACGTTACGCCCAGTTCCTCACCGGCTACGCCGAGGAACAACGGGCGGGCGGCCGCTTCCAGCGCCCCAACAACCACCGGCTGCGGGACGTCAACGCCTGGCTCGAATACTGGGGCGTGGTCGATCCCTCCCAGCGGGCGATGGTGATCATCGCGCTACTTTTCCTGCTGGTCTGCGCGGTCAACCTGATCGGCATCCTGCTGGGCAAGTTTCTCAGCCGCGCCTCGGAGGTCGGCGTGCGTCGCGCCCTGGGCGCGTCCCGCATGTGGATCTTCTCGCTGCACCTGGTCGAGTGCGCCGTGATCGGCATCGCCGGTTCGGTGATCGGGCTGCTGCTGTCCCTCGCCGGAATCAGCTACATCCAGCGCCTGTTCGGCGTGCGCCTCGAAAACCCCCTCGACCTGACGATGCTGAGTGTCGGCATCGGCCTCTCCCTGCTCGCCGCCCTGGTGGCCGGCATCTACCCCGCCTGGCGCATCTGCCGCATCGCGCCCGGCATGCACCTCAAGACTCAGTGAGGTAGTGATGGAATTCGGACCTGTTTTCCGCTCTCTGTTTCAGAACCGCGCCCGCACCTGGCTGATCGTGCTCGAGATCGGTCTGACCCTGGCGGTGGTGGTCAACTGCCTGGTGTTGATCCGCGATCAACAGGCTCAGATCGACCGCCCGACCGGCATGGATGAACAGAACCTGATCGCCGTGACCTCGGTGCCCTTCGACCCGGCCTTCCAGCAGGAGGGCTACTCGACGGCGAGCTACGAGGAAGACCTTAGAGAGATCGCGGCGATGCCCGGCGTGCGGTCGGTCAGCCCGATCCTGCAGTTCCCCCTGAGCGGCAGCGGCAGCGCGACCGGCCGGCGTATCGCCGGAAGCGAGGACCAACGCACCACCGTGCCCTACTTCCTGATGGGACCTGATGCCGTCGATACCCTGGGCGTGGAGATCGTCCAGGGCCGCGGCTTCGAACCGGGCGACTTCCCCGACCTGCATGCCGAGAACGAGGAGAACGCCGAGGAAGATGAGGACTCGATCGAGGTCACGAATATCCTGGTGACCCAGTACACCGCCAACAAGTTGTTCCCCGACGGCGACGCCCTGGGCAAGCAGATCGAGGGCAACGACAGCAGCATCGACACCATCGTCGGCATCGTGCGCCTGATGCACAACTCCTGGCCGCTGGGCCCCGACCCGGAGAACCTGATGATCCACCCGGATCACGCGATCAACAACCGCCAGACCCGCTACCTGGTGCGGGCCGAAGCCGACCGCTTCGACGAGGTGTTCACCGCCCTCGAGCCCCGGCTGCGGGAACTCGAGGAGGGGCGGATCGTCACCGTGCGCAGCCTGTCCGAGATGAAGGGCGAATACTACAGCGACTACACCAGCATGAACCAGCTGCTCGGCTGGATCAGCGTGTTGCTCGTCGCGGTCACCGGTCTCGGAATCGTGGGCATGACCTCCTTCTCGGTGACCCAGCGCACCAAGCACATCGGCACCCGGCGGGCCCTCGGCGCCACCCGGGCCGATATCGTGCGCCTGTTCCTGCTGGAGAACTGGATGGTGACCGGCATCGGGATCGTGGTCGGCGTGGTGCTGACCTTCGGCCTCAACTACCTGCTGGCCTCCACCGGCGGCGTGCCCCAGATCCAGCCGCCGATCCTGCTGGCCTCGATTCTGGTGATGTGGCTGATGGGCCTGCTGGCCGCCCTGATCCCGGCGCTCCGCGGATCGATGGTCCAGCCGGTGATCGCCACCCGCAGTGTCTGATTCAGCGCCCGCAGGCCACCCGGCCTGAGGGCAGGCGCGGCCCCGACGCCCCTGGGGCCGCGCCGTTTTTGACCCGGAAACCGGCGCCCCGGCGCCACCTCCTCGCGGCCGCCTGCTAAAAAGTCGGTCGAAACCAGCAACGAAGCCCGGGGTCCGGGCGTTAAATGAGGTGACCGGATTGATCGACTTGGACGCAAGGATGGGTCGCCCGTTGAAAGTGCTGATCGTCGACGACGAACCTGCGATCGTGCATGCGCTGGAAATCCTGATGGATGTCCACGGGTTCCCCTGTGTCACCGCCGACTCCCCCGAGGCCGCCATGGCGGCCATCGATCAGGGGGACATCGGCGTCGCGATCCAGGACATGAACTTCCGGACCAACGAGACCTCCGGTGAGGACGGCCTGGCGCTGTTCCGCCAGATCCACAAACGGGACCCGGAGCTTCCGGTCCTGTTGATCACCGCCTGGGCGTCCCTCGAGTCTGCGGTGCAGCTGATCAAGGAAGGCGCCGCGGACTATCTGTCCAAACCCTGGGACGACCGCAAGCTGGTCAACTCGGTGCGCAACCTGCTGCGCCTGCGCCGGCTGCAGCTGGAGAACGAAGCGCTGCTCGAACAGGGGCGCCAGGATCGCGCCGACCTGCGGGAACGCTTCGACCTGTGTGGCCTGATCTACCGCAGCGCCGAGATGCACCGGGTGGTCAACATGGCGATCAACGTCGCGCCCTCCGACGCGCCGGTGCTGATCACCGGCCCCAGCGGCGCCGGCAAGGAGAAACTGGCCGAGATCGTCCAGGCCAACTCCGCCCGCAAGGACGGCCCCTTCGTCAAGGTCAACGTCGGCGCCCTGCCGGCGGAGTTGATGGAGGCGGAGCTGTTTGGTGCCGAGGCCGGCGCCTTCACCGGCTCCACCGGACTGCGGGTCGGCCGCTTCGAAGCCGCCGACGGCGGCACGCTGTTCCTCGATGAGATCGACTCGCTGCCCCCGGCCGGCCAGGTCAAGCTGCTGCGCGTGCTGCAGACCGGCGAGTACCAGCGGCTGGGCAGCAGCCGCACCCGCAAGGCCAACGTGCGGGTGGTCAGCGCGACCAACTCCGATCTGCAGCGCTCGATCACCGAGGGACGTTTCCGCGAAGACCTGTACTTCCGGGTCAACGTGATCGAACTCCAGCTCCCGCCGCTGCGCGAACGCCCCGAGGATGTGGTCGCCCTGGCCCAGCACTTCCTCAACCCCGCAGGAGAGCCGGAAAAGGTGCTCCGTCGCGAGGCGGAGGTCGCCCTGGCCCGCTACCCCTGGCCGGGCAACGTGCGGGAACTGCAGAACCGCATGCAGCGGGTTCGGCTGACCTGTCCCGGGGAAAGCGTCGGCGTCGCCGAACTGGAGCTCCCCGAGGTCGACGAGTCGGCGATGGATACGCCACCGGTCGCGCCCAGCGCGGCGGGCCACGCCGTGGCCACCGGACCGATCGCCGCCGAGAAGCAGAAGGTGGAAGAGGCGCTGCGCAATGCCGGCGGCGTGGTCTCCCGGGCCGCAGACGCCCTGGGCCTCAGCCGTCAGGCGCTCTACCGCCGGATGGACCGGCTGGGCATCACCCTGGAAAAACGGCTGCGTAGCTAGCGCTTCCGTGCGCTACCCGCTTGCCCTGCGGGCATGCTCCCGTCGACAATAGCGACCCGATGAACTCTCGACGCTCGGTAGCCGGCAAACTCGCCGCGATCGTGCTGGCCACCCTGGGCTGGTTCGCGCTCTGTACCTGGGCGGGCTTGCGCCTGGAGCTGCCCTACGGTCTTGCCATCGGCGTGTCCCTGCTGATGACCCTGCCCCTCAGCTTCTGGGCGGTCGGCTGGTTCCTGCAGCCGCTGACCCACACCCTGGCGTCGCTGTCCGACGGCATCCGCAGTTTCCGCGACCGGGACTTCAGCGTGCGCCTGGCCACCTCCGACCGGGATGACGAGCTGGGCGAACTGCTGGCCAGCTACAACGTCGTCGGCGAGATCCTGCAGGAGGAGCGGCGTCAAATCCGCCAGCGGGAGCTGCTGCTGCAGACCGCGCTGGACCAATCGCCGATCGCGATCCTGCTGATCAACCCGCTGCAGCGCATCCTCTACTCCAACACCGAGGCCCGGGCGCTGTTCCTCGGCGGCGAGGGCAAGCTGGAAGGCCTGCACTTCGATGAACTGGTCGCCGGCTGCCCCGACCCGATGCGGGCGGTGCTGGATTCGGGCGGCGACGGCATCTTCACCGTCGAGGAGGAGGATGCCCTGCCCGAGACCTACCACCTCTCCCGCCGGGCCTTCTATCTCAATCGCCGGCAGCACACCCTGTTCCTGTTGCGCCGCATGACCATCGAGCTGGCTCGCCAGGAGGCGGAGATCTGGAAGAAGGTCATCCGGGTCATCTCCCACGAGCTGAACAACTCGCTGGCACCGATCTCGTCACTGGCCCATTCCGGCGACCTGATCGCCGACCGGCCCGAACGGGCCGGGCAGCTGCGTTCGATCTTCGAGTCGATCCAGGACCGGGTCGACCATCTGACCGACTTTCTCGACGGCTACGCCCGCTTCGCCAAGCTGCCGGCGCCGCGCAAGGAGCCGGTGAACTGGAGCGA
>CAZBZH010000258.1:0-6361 GCA_964496265.1 uncultured Acidobacteriota bacterium
CTGTTCGAACTCCCGGCTGGCGACGACGGTCTTTCCGGTGCGCTGGTTCTCCTCGGAGACGAACAGTTTCTGTTCCTGGCAGAACTCGGGAGTCAGGAACTCGTCGAGGAAGGTCGCGTCACAGTGCAGCCGGCGCACCTCGAAGATCTTGGCCCGGCCCAGGCCCAGCTTGCGATCCCAGTTGGCCCGCTCGGCCAGGTCGTCGCAGCTGTCCCACTCCGGCCCGAACTGCCCGCGGTTCCAGCGCTGCTCGATATCCCGCATCAACTCCAGGCCCAGCTTGTAGGGGTTGAGCTTGCCCGGGCTGGTGGCCACGGTGCCGGAATGGTGGTCGGCGTAGTCGATGATCTCCGAGTCGGTCAGCACCCGCTGGGTCATGATCTTGCTGTGCCAGTAGGAGGCCCAGCCCTCGTTCATCACCTTGGTCTGCCGCTGGGGCAGGAAGTAGTACGCCTCTTCGCGAATGATCCCGAGGATGTCCCGCTCCCAGTTCTCCAGGGGCGCATGCTCCATCAGGAACCCGAGCACGTCCCGTTCCGGCCGGGAGGGGAAGCGCTGCTCCCGTTCCTGGGCCTCGGCGAGCTTCTTGCGCTGGGCCTCCAGGTACTCCGGCGGATTGACGTAGCGATCCATGTAGGGTTCCGACGGCATACGGCCGATGCCGTCGGCAGCCGGCTCGACCGCCGTCTGCTGCGAGGGAGCCGGCGTCGGCGATTCCGGCTGGAACACCGAGTTGGGGTCGATCAGATCCTCCACCGACAGACAGGCATCGATGAACTTCTCGACCCGTTCGATACCGTAGCGATCCTGGTAGCGGCGGATGCGGGTCGCATGGTTCGCCATCTCGTCGACCATCTTTCGGATGGTGTGGGCGAAGAACATGTTGTTGTAGAAGAAGTCGGCGTGGCCGTAGACATGGGCCATCACCAGCTTCTGGTCCATCATCGTGTTGCCTTCGAGCAGGTACGCGTAGGTGGGATCGTTATTGATCACCATCTCGTAGATCTTGTGCAGACCGTACTCGTAGCTCTTGCTCAGATGCTGGTACTCCATGCCGAAGCGCCAGTGGGGGTAGCGGGTCGGGAACCCGCCGTAGGCCGCCAGGGCGTTCATCTGCTTGTAGTCCACCATCTCGAAGACGACCGGGAAGAAGGTCAGCCCGAACTCGTGGGCGATGTCTTCGATGCGCGCCTGCGCGTCTACCAGTTCTTGCGGAAGAGGAATCAACGTCCACGCCCCAGGATGGTCTTGATCGAATCCATGATGCTGTTCCGGTTGGGAATCCGCGACAGCGCCACGCGCTCGTCATCGGGGAATTCCTTGCGCAGGGCGTCGTAGAAGTCGCCGCTGGTGCCGTAGCTCTCGACCTGGCCGTAGCCGAACAGGTTGAGCTTGGGCAGGATCTTCTGGTTGAGCATGTCCATGCAGCGCGCCGTGTCCTGGCGGCTGTAGTTCTCTCCGTCGGTGAAGTGGAACAGGTACAGGTTCCAGTCCTCCGGCGGGAAGCGCTCGGCCATGATGCGCAGGGCCAGATCGTAGGCCGAGGAGATGACGGTGCCGCCCGATTCTCGGATGCGGAAGAAGGTCTCACGGTCGACCTCCTTGGCGTGGGCGTCGTGCACGATGTAGACGGTCTTGAGCGACGGGTAGTGGCTCTTGATCCAGGCGTCGAGCCAGAAGCTCTCGGTCCGCACCAGCTCCTTCTGCTCCGACCCCATCGACCCGGAGACATCCATCACGTAGATCGTGACGGCGTTGGTCTGGGGCAGCGGCTTTTTCTTCGAGGTGCGGTACATGCGGTCGCCGCGGGCGATGGTCACCCGGGGGCGCTTCGGATCGTAGGTGCCGGTGGCGATCTGGCGCTTCAGTGCCTTGCGGTAGGAGCGCTTGAAGTGGCGCAGGGACTCGGGTCCCACCGGGGCGACGCCGGTGTACTGGGACTTCTGGGCCTCCATCTCCTGCTTGCCCTTGGGCTCGATCCGCGGCAGTTCCAGGGCTTCGCCGAGCAACTGGGCCAGCTCCTCGACGGTGAACTCCGCCTCGAGCAGATGCTTGCCCGGCTTGTCGCCGGCCTTCTGGCCCTGTCCGTCTCCCTCGCCTTCCCCCTGGCCCACGCCCCGTCCGCCGGGGTCGTGGGCGAAGTGGGGCAGTTCGAGCTGCGGGATCGGGATCGAGACGACCTGCTTGCCCTGGCGTCCGATCAGTTCCTGGCTGCCGAGGTGCTTGCGCAGTTCCTCGCGCACCTTGCCGCGGACGATCTGGCGGAAGCGGTTGGCGTCGGATTGAATTCGATGCATGGAGAACCGCCGTCCTGTTCTAGCTTTCCTTGGCGTCGCCGCGGGCGAAGATACTGGCCACGAACTGGAGCACATCGGTCGCGCTGGCCTCGTTGTAGCCGTAGTCGCGGATCAGCCGCGACTTGACGATGTCGATCTTCTCCTGGGTCTCCTGGTCGACGACGCTCGACACCAGGCTGGTCAGCTTGATCGAGTCCTTCTGGTCCTCGAACAGCTTGAGCTCCAGCGCCTTGTGCAGCCGCTCGTTGGTGCGGTAGTCGAACTTCTTGCCCTCCAGCGAGAGCGCGCCGATGTAGTTCATGATCTCGCGGCGGAAGTCATCCTTGCGCGTGTCTGGGATGTCGATCTTCTCCTCGATCGAGCGCATCAGCCGCTCATCGGGCTCCTCATCCTGGCCGGTGTACGGGTTCCGGACCTTCTCTTTCTGGGTGTAGGCCTTGAGGTTGTCGACGTAGTTGGCGCAGAGGCGGCCGATGGCGGCCTCGTCGGCGGCAATCGCCCGCTGGACCTCGTTCTTGACGATGTCCTCGTACTCCCGGCGCACCTCGTCGAGCAACTCCCGGTAGCGCTGCTTCTGCTCTTCGCTGGTGATCAGCGAGTGGCCGCGCAGCCCGTTCTCCAGCTCGTTGAGCACCATGAACGGGTTGATGTAGTCGCGGCCCAGGCCGGAGACCAGCGCGTTGCTGATCTTGTCCTGCACGTAGCGCGGGGAGATCCCTTCCATGCCCTCGCGGACCGTCTCCTTGCGCAGCTCCTTGACGTTGTCCTCGGTGAAGCCGGGGAGCGACTTGCCGTTGTACAGCTTGAGCTTCTGCATCAGCGTGATGTTGTGCTTCTTCGGCTCTTCCAGCCGGGTCAGCACCGCCCACATCGCCGCCATCTCGATGGTGTGGGGCGCCACGTGCTTGCCGCGAATCTTGTTCTCGGCGTAGTCCTTCTTGTAGATGCGGATCTCTTCCTTGAGCTTGGTGATGTAGGGGATATCCACCTTCACCGTGCGGTCCCGCAGCGCTTCCATGTACTCGTTGTTCTGCAGCCGGCGGTACTCGGGCTCGTTGGTGTGCCCGATGATCACCTCGTCGATGTAGGTCTGGGGGAACTTCTTGGGCTTGATCTGGTGCTCCTGGCTGGCGCCCAGCAGCTCGTAGAGGAAGGCGACGTCGAGCTTCAGTACCTCGATGAACTCGATCATGCCCCGGTTGGCGATGTTGAACTCACCGTCGAAGTTGAACGCCCGGGGGTCGCTGTCCGAGCCGTATTCGGCGATCTTGCGGTAGTTGATGTCGCCGGTCAGCTCGGTGCTGTCCTGGTTCTTCTCGTCCTTCGGTTGGAAGGTACCGATGCCGACCCGGTCCTGGGCCGAGAGCAGCAGGCGCTTGACCCGCACGTGGCGCAGCACGCTGCCGAAGTCGCCGCCGTAGCGCTCGGACAGTTCCCGGTACTCCTGCCGGGAGAAGGGGCAGAGTTCCCCTTCGATCCGCACCTGATGTTCATCGGCCGGACGACCCTCGTTGAGCATGTTCTCGATGCGGGGGCGTAGCGCCTGGGGCACCAGCAGCAGCGGCTCCTCGTGCATCGGGCTCCAGACGACCTCGTCCGGTTTCTCCAGGTCGCGGACCCAGCCGAAGGTGTAGAGCGCGCCCTCGTGGCGGCGGGAGTACTCCTCGAGGCCCTTCTTCAGCAGCCGCGCGATGGTGCTCTTCGAGGAGCCGACCGGGCCGTGGAGCAGGATCACCCGGCGCTCGGTGCCGTAGCGTGCGGCGGCGCTCTTGAAGATGTTCACCAACTTCATCAACGGGATGTCGAGCCCGTAGATCGCATCCTCGCCTTCGATCGGGTCGTCGAAGAAGTTGTAGTGGGTGATCTTCTTCTTGTTGTCGATGTACTCCGACGTGCCGTACGACAGGATCATGTCGTACAGCCGCTCGAAGGCGCTGCGGGTTACCTGGGGCTGCTCCCGCACCAGGTCGAGGTACTCGGAGAAGTTCCCGGTCCAGTGCTGTTGACGGAAGGAGTCCAGGTCTTGGGACTCGCGGAGTCTGGTGATGATCTGCTCGCCGCTGGGCATAGGGCTACCCTCCTGAGAAAGTCCCCCCTGCGCTTCGAGCGGTCGCTTAAGCGAACCTGCCACTATTAAACGTAGCCACGTTTCGTCACGCGTCAAACAGATCTGCAATCCACTGCTGCGCGCTCAAGCTTTCCTCCCGAGCGTGATCCATCGGGCGCGGTGCGTGCGTTTCTGCTGGGACGGCGATTCGGACCAAGGCTGCATCGTCGGGACGGTCCCCGCGCGGCCGGTGCCGCAGCCTGGTTGCATGTGTCGCGCACCCCACGTCGTCGAATTTCCGACGGAGGCGATCTTCCGAGAGCCGATCCACCGTCCTGCGTAGCACCGTCACGATTGCAAACACGGCGAAAAGGCCTGTCATTCCCACACTTCCCACCGCTCGGCCCGGTGGTACGCACGTTGCTGTGTAAAGAGCTCCGGGACAGGTGTCTGCGTGCCACGACGGTTCGCGGCCCTCCCGACCGGGAGAGATGACGCCGAGCATGCTGGATCCGAGACTTCGAGAACTGCTGGAACTGACCGCCCTCGAGCCCTTTCACGAGTGGTGCGGTGAGGCGGAACCCTGGACGCCGCGATTGGCCGAGTCGTTGCGCGCGGCCGGTGCCGAGGATGAACTCTGCACCCTGCTGGAGCACGGCCGGGTCGCACGAGGCGTCGCCGACAGGGGCGCGGAGACGCCGGGCACGCTGTTGCTTCGCGGCGCGGGCGATGCCGTCGCTCTGCGGCAGTCGGTCGCCGCCGCGGTCGAGACCCTGCGCCCGGGTGGCCGGCTGTTGCTGCAGCTGTCCCAGGGCACGCCGTCGACCCTCGTCGAGGCGACCCGTGATCTGGATGGTCTGGTCCTGCGCTCGATCCACGCGTTGGCCGACGGCGAACTGATCGCCTTCGCCGTGCGCCCCGTCGAACGGCCCCGGGTGTTGTTGATCCCGGACAACGTCGGCGCCTGCGTGCAGGTGCGGACCATGGCAATGCTCGAGCGGCTCGCCGCGCGAGGTGTCATCGAACTTCGATCCTGCAGCGATCTCTACGGACACGCGGTGCTCGCCGACACCGACCTGGTGTTGTTCGAGCGCTACGGCGGCCTGCGGGCGATTCGGCTGATGCTCAGCGCCCGGCGCCTGGGTGTTCCCACCGCCCAGGACATCGATGACGATCTGTTCTCCCTGCCCTGGTTCAACCAGGGCGCCAAGTTCTTCTCCCGCTTCGAGGCGCAGTTCGTGTTGCGGGCGCTGTTGCGCGGCGCCGGCCGGGTCGTGGTTTCCACGCCACCGCTGCGGGAGGTGATGGGCCGGCACAATCGCGATGTGCGGTTGATGGAGAACGTGGTGGACACCCGGTTGTTCACTCGCGGCGAGATGCGCTCCGAGGCAGCGGCTGGCTCGGGCTCGTCCGGGAGCGCCGCCGGTCGTGACCGGCCGGTAACCCTGGGCTACTTCGGCAGCCGCACCCACTCCGAGGATTTCCGGCCGCTGATCGAGCCGCTGAGCCGGCTGCTGCGGGAGTCGGACGGCAGGGTTCGCGCCGCGTTCGTCGGGCACTTCCCCGAAGAGCTGCAGCGGCTGCCCAACACCCGCTACCTCGGTTGGTTCGACGACTATCACAACGCCGGCCGGGCGCTCTCCGCCGCCGGAATCGACATCGGCGTGGCGCCGCTGGTCGATCTGCACTTCAACCGTTCCAAGAGCGGCGTCAAGTTCATGGAGTACGCCGCCTGCGGCATCGTCGGAGCGTTCTCCGATGTCGAGGCCTATCGCGGAGTGGTGCGCGACGGCGAGAACGGCCTGCTGGTGCGGGAGCACACGCCCGCAGGTTGGGAGCAGGCGCTGAAGCGTCTGATCGACGACCCCGAAGCCCGCAAGCGCATGGCCGACCAGGCCCACGACGACGTACAGCAGCACTACTCGGTAGACGGCCGGGCCGACCGCTTCTGGCAAAACTACGCGGAGGTGATCGAGAGCGCCGCTCCCGCGGTGCACCCGGCGCCGGCGCCCGGCGC
>CAZBZH010000259.1:0-6353 GCA_964496265.1 uncultured Acidobacteriota bacterium
GAACAGGTCGGAGTAGTCGTTGCTGGTCACGCGCAGCTCGACGGGCTCGGGCGTCACGGTCTATCAGTTCCGCGATGACGGCTCCGGCGATACCGCGCCGGCGACTCCGGTTTCGGTGCAGGACGGCGGCTCGACCATCACCGTCACCACCGGTCCCCTGCGCTTCGAGGTGCCCAAGTCCGGTTTCACCATCCTCGACCGGGTGCGGCTGGATCTGAACCAGAACGGCCAGTACGAGACCAGCGAAGAGATCATCAGCCCCGACAGCCGCAACGGCGGCATCTTCGTCGGGCGCAACGGCACCGAGAGTCCCGACGTCAACGTGCAGCGCGACGGCGAGGACCTGCCCGCGCCGATCGTCGAGATCGAGGAGAACGGTCCGGTGCGCGCGGTGATCCGCGCGGAGATGCCGGCCCGCTGCGTCGGCCGGGGCAACGGGCCCTCCGGCGGCAACTGCGGCACCGAACACCGCCACGGCTACGCGGTCCGCATCTACGCCTACGCCGGCTCCCCCTCGCTCAAGATCGACTACCAGCTGCAGAACTCGCCGAAGAACGAGGCCTACGGCAACCCGCTGTACTTCGAGGAATCCCGGCTGGACTTCCGGCTGAACCTGGCCAACAACCCCACGGTGCGGGTCGGCATGGGGGACGCGGGCAAGAACGTCTACTCCCGTTCGGCGGGCAACGGCCTGTTCCTGGCCCAGGAGTTCGACGACACCTTCAGCATTCGCGATCTGGCCAACGGCAACGCCCTCGACTCGGGCAGCCGGCCCGACGGCTTCGTCGACGTCAGCGACAACCGCTGGGGCGTCACCGCGGCGATCCGCAACTTCTGGCAGATGTGGCCCAACGGCATCGAGATCGACGACTCCAACAAGCTGTCGATGCAGCTGTTCCCCGGCTGGAGCGCCCAGTACCACTGCAACACCTCGCCGGACAACACCGGCTGCAACGACGACGGTGAGGATGCCGGGGTCAGCGCGACCGGTTGGTACTGGCTCGAGGACATGCAGCACGTGGTCAAGGAAACGCTGCTGCACTTCCACGGGGCGCCGGCGGGGAACTTCGACGAAGAGGTCGTCGACGTGGCCCGGACCTTCCAGTACTACCCGGTGCCGGTGATTCCGGTCAGCCACTACAAGGACACCGGAGTGACCCTGGACCTGGACGGTCTGATGCTGCCGGGAAGCCGGGTCGACACCTGGGAAGGGTTCGATCTGGGGGATCAGCGCCAGCCTCTGGTCTGCACCAGCGGCAACGGCCTGGTCGACCGCAAGCCGGACCGCTACCGGGACGAGGGCTGCGACCCCAACGACAACCGCTACAACTTCGGCTGGAACTACTTCTACATCGACATCAAGAAGCGCATCAACAACCAGGCGCCCAACGATCACCTCAAAACCGAGGAACACTTCATCGTCAGCGAGAACCCGGCCAACTACTTCGTGGCCGAGGCCAAGGCGATGGGCGAGTTGAACGTGCGGCCGCAATGGATGGCCCAGTACACCCACGCCGCCGACCACGGCACCATCGGCTGGGACAACAACACCATCCCCACCGGCTCGACCTGGAAGGAGAACACCTCCGATCGGGGCGTGTTCCTGGCGGGAAGCGGCCCCGAGGGGGATCCTCGCGACGACCAGCACGGCTGGTACTACCACGTCGAGGACGCCTACTACTACACGGGCAATCTGTGGATCAAGGACTGGTACCGCTTCATCAAGGAGATGCGGCTGCCGCTTCTGACTCTGACATCGCTGCACAACAAATCGAGCCGCGAAAACGCCCACTCGATGAACCATGTGCTCCAGGCCTACCGGGTGATCGGCGATGACGGCGGCAACAGCTACCTGAACCTGATCAAGAGCTACATGCGCAACACCCAGTTCGGCACCCAGAGCCCGCGCTGCGGCCAGCGCTACACCGTGGGCAACCAGAACCGCGAGCAGGTCTTCGAGGCCGGCTACTACATGCGCATGCTGATCAACTTCATGAGCGAGATCCAGGGCCCCGACGGGGACGCCCAGACCTGGGCCGAGTCGTTCAACATGCTCTCGGGCATGGCCGAGTGGAACTACAACATCGGCCGCTTCGGCGACATTTTCTTCAACTGCCAGACAAACCCCGGCGGTGACGGCAACGACCCCAACGAGTCGAGCAACAAGTCCCACGTGGTTCCCGACCCGGTGGCCTGGTACTTCTGGAACACCGGGCAGCGCCGCTTCATCGATCAGGCGATCCAGTACGTCGAGGAGGGCATTCCTCCGGGTCAGGGGCAATTGCCCAACGTGACCCACATCGGCAACTACGACAAGTACGAGGGAGACTACCGGGGCCGCGTCTACGAGCTGGGCGCCCGGGGCAGCCGCGCCGACTTCAACCCGCCGGCGACGATCAACGACCTCTGCTACGTGCCGACGGGCAGCAACGGCGTGACGCTGAACTGGACCCCGCCGGTCGGCGCGACCCGCTACCACGTCGTGTGGAGCGACAAGCCGATCTCCGCGACCTTCACCCAGTCCAACTCGTTCAGCAACTGGTGGGCGGCCAACGCCGTGGGCACCGAGCCCCAGCCGCTGGCCGGCCAGCTATTCATCAACCACAGCCAGTCGGGCGATTACGAGTACCGGATCTTCAGCTTCGACAACGCCGGCAACATGAGCGGCATCTCCAACGCCGCGCGCCCCGCCTCGGGTCCCGACGATCCCAACTGCCAGCCGGTCGAGATCCCGCTGCCGGCGCCGCCGGGCAACACCCGGGTGCAGTAGACCGAATCGGTCCACAATCGAGCTCAACAAACGGGCCGGGCACTTGCCCGGCCCGTTGCTTGTCAGCCTGCCCTCCCCTTATGATCGGCACCGCATCACGGAGCCGGACATGGCCCAAACACAGGAACGCAACCCCCTCGTGACCCGAGTCATCCGCATCGGGTGGGTCTGTGTCGCGATCTCCGCCCTGTTTCTCTACCTCAGCGGATCGCTCCCCGCCGAAGGGGGGGATGTGATGCAGTGGGCGCTGCTGCTGATGGTGGCGCGGCTGTTCGGTCTGGCGTCCTTCACCATCGGAGCGGTGGCGATCTACAACCGGCGGCTGGGCGAGGGCATCGCGCTGTTCGGCGTCTCGATCGCGCTACCGGTTCTCTCGTTCCTGCTTCACGGCACGCTCTGATCCACCGGAGCGCTCTCGGACCCGCAACGCGAGCCCGTACAGGGGACCCGCAAAAGAAAAGCGGCTCCCCGAAGGGAGCCGCCTGTAGAAACCGAACGGTGCTTGCGGATCAGGCCGCGGCGACGCGACGGCGACGCTCGGGATCGCGGAACCTCGCCTGCAGGCTTTCCCAATCCATGTAGAGCTTGCCGCCGGTCATCTTGTGCTGCTTCTCCCAGTTGGCAACCAGGTCGAGGCAGGCGTGATCGATGTAGTCCAGCTCTTCCAGGTGCACGTGCACCTCGGCGTTGGCCGGCATCGACTCCAGGGCGGAAGCCAGCCGGGGAAGCCGCACGACGGTGGCCGAACCCCGCAGGTACATGTCGATGCAGTTGCTGTCTTCCCGGTTCTTCGTCTCGATCTCGAGGCGCGAGAAGGTGTAGAGCAGCTTGGCCAGCGACAGCACGATGCCGAACACGACACCGGTCAACAGGTCGAAGGACACGATGGTGATCACGGTCGCGAAGTAGATCGCGACCTCGCCCTTGCCGTAGGAGGCGAGTTGGCGGATAGCGGCCACGTTGACCAGATTGTAGCCGGTGAACACCAGGATCGCGGCCAGGGCGGCGACCGGAATCATCTCGAGGATGAAGGGCAGCGCCGCGACGAACAGCAGCAGCCACACGCCGTGCATGAAGGCCGAGGCGCGAGTCTTACCGCCGGCGTCGACGTTGGCCGAGCTACGCACGATGACCCCGGTCATCGGCAGCGCGCCGAGGAGACCGCAGGCCAGGTTACCGATCCCCTGGGCACGCAGCTCCTTGTCGTAACGGGTGCGGGGACCGTCGTGCATCTTGTCCACGGCGGTGGCGCAGAGCAGGGTCTCGGCGCTGGCGACGAAGGCCAGGGCCAGACCGGCGGTCAGCAGGGTCCAGCCCATCTCCGGCACGCTGCTCCACTGGGGCAGCTGAACCGCCTCGAGCAGGTTGGCGGGCACGGAGACCTTGGCGATGCCGAAGCCGGAGATGGCGGCAACCGCGGTGCCGACGATGACGGCAACCAGCGGACCGGGAACGACCTTGAGCTTACCGGGGACCCATTTCCAGCCGATGATCGTCGCCAGGGTGGCCAAACCGATCATGGCCGCCTGGAAGTGAACCGATCCATCGGCGGGGACAAGGCCCTTGATGATCGCCTGGGGAATCGAGATCAGGTTCTCGATACCGCTACCCCTGGGGGCGTCGTCGACCATGACGTGGAACTGGCTGGCGAAGATCAGCACGCCGATTCCGGCCAGCATGCCGTGAATGACTGCCGGGGATACCGCGCGGAACCACTGTCCCAACCTGAGGATACCGGCCAACAACTGGGCGGCACCGGCGACCATCACGATCAGGCCGAGTGCGGCGATGCCGTGGGTCTGGACCAGTTCCCAGACGATGACACTCAGACCGGCCGCGGGGCCGCTGACCTGCAGCGGGGCGCCGGCAAACAGGGCGACGATCAGGCCGCCGACGATGCCGGTAATCAGACCGGCCGCGGGCGGAACGCCCGAGGCGATCGCGATACCCATACACAGAGGCAGCGCAACCAGGAACACCACGACGGAGGCAAGACCGTCCTGCCGCCAGTGGCTGCGGAACGTCGCCCACTCGGACTGTTGAACTTGTTGGGACATTGGCGAATCTCGCTAAAGCAAAAAGGTTTCGGTTCTACGCCGTCTCGGCGGCGCTGCCCTCGGCACCCAGCGGGATGAAGGCATCTCCACCGGTCTGATGTTCAAGACCTCGGAGAAGACTCGGAACGTTCCAGGTCTTCATGAGGCACTCCAACCCTGCGCCGGGGGGCCGGGGGCCGCCTCGAACGCGTCAATGAGATCGCCGACCGTGCGATGAGCTTCCAACGGGTGGCTCAGCGTGCGGCCGCGATCGATGCGGTACAGGTTGCACCGGCCCTGACGTTCCCGGCGGATCAGGCCGGACTCGGCAAGTTCGGTAACGATGCGCTGGACGGCGCGCTCGGTGAGCCCGACGCGAACAGCGAGGTCGCGGATGCGGACGGTTCCGCCCCGCCCCAGGGCCACCAGGACGAGACCGTGGTTGGACAGACAACTCCAACGCGGGTGTTCCAGAGCTTGCATGATTCTCCTCGTTTCCGTGGGGACGCCGAAGAATATTGCACGACACAAATTTCATGTCAAGGAAGTCTAGAGATTATTCTCTCGATTTTACAAGCCAGAATTTGTCAGCTCAAAATTGTGATTCACCGCCTTATTTCCTGGACATGAACCTTACAGACCACGGACAAACCGCTCAACCCGAGCTCTGCAGGGGTGCGGTCCGCTGGGTATGCGGGCGAGATTCGGGGGGTTTCTGGAGGGATTTCGGCGCCGTGACCGACGCGTGAGCAAGCACCCGGGGGGCCGGCAAACGCCGCCCCCCGGTCTTTGTTTGGCAGGTCTAGGGCTGCTGGCTCAGCACCTCGATGGCCTTGACGTCGGGGTTGTTGAACACGTGGTCGAAATCGATCTGCAGGCCGTTGCCGTCGGAGACCTGGATGATCGCCGAGCGAACCACCGCGCGGGCGCTGCCCCCGGCAGCCTCGACCTGATCGAAGTCGTCGAGCCAGATCGCGCCCTCGAGGTAGACATCGAACAACCGGTCGCCGACCTCATCGGTCCGGCCCAGGGCGTTGGCGAAGAACAGGTTCACCAGGTAGGTGCCGTCGCTGAGGTTGAACGAGTACTGCAGCTCAACCCCGGACGTCTGATCCCAGCGGTTGCACTGGAACAGATCCTCGGTGTCGCCGTCCTCGCAACCGAAGATCTCGGAGATACCCTCGATCGGGCATCCGCCGGGAAGGTCGCACTCTCCGTTGCGGCCGGTGTTGTACCCGAAGTCGGACACCCACAGATCGCCGTTGCAATCGAAGCGGGTGCCGGAGCACTCGTCGTTGGCCGCGTTGGAGTTGAGCCGGATGATCTGACCGCCGGCGTCCTGGGCGACCGGCCCGAAGCAGCGGTTGCGCGCATCGGTCGGGCAAGGATCGTCGGCGCCGACGAGGCCGTCGTTGTCGTCGTCGGTCGGGCCGCCGCCGACGTCGCAGGCATCGCCGATGCCGTCGCCGTCGCTGTCTTCCTGCCCCGGGTTGGCGTCCACCGGGCAGTTGTCCACGTCACCGCAGACGCCGTCGCCGTCGACATCA
>CAZBZH010000260.1:0-6334 GCA_964496265.1 uncultured Acidobacteriota bacterium
CCTGTTCATCTCCATCGAGACCACCCGGGCCGACCATCTCGGTACCTACGGCTACGAGCGGGACACCAGCCCCAATCTGGACGCCCTGGCGGCCCAGGGGACCCTGTTCGAGTCGATGTCGGTGGTTTCCCCCCGCACCAGCCCGTCCCTGGCGTCACTGCTGACCGCCGGGCACCCCCACGACCACGGGGTTCGCAATCTGCTGATGCCCCTGGAGCGGCCCAACACCTCGATCGCCGAGCTGCTGCGAGGCGCGGGCTACGAGACCGGGGCGGTCCAGACCCACGCCCGGCTGGTCAAACGCAGCGGGTTCGAGCAGGGGTTCGACTACTACGACGACGATTGGCGCGCCCACCAGCTGGCCCCCCAGGTCGGGGAGAAGGCGCTGAAATGGCTGGGGGAGCGGGACGGGGAGCGCCCCTGGTTCCTCTGGCTGCACTACTACGACCCCCACTGGACCTACGACCCCCCTCCGGGCCCCTGGCGCACCCGCTACGGTCCCGAGGATCCCCGGCCGGCCCAGGCCTACCGGGAGTGGGCCGACGAGACCCGGACCATGGGCTCGATGGTCTTTCAGAACGAGATGCCCGCCGACGAGGTCCAGGCCTTCGTCAACCTCTACGACAGCGAGATCCGCTTCACCGACCGCTTCATCGGGATGCTGGTTGCCGAGCTCGAGGCCCGGGGCCAGATGGACAACACCCTGATCGTGATCACCTCGGACCACGGGGAGTCGCTGGGGGAGCACGACTACTTCTTCGAGCACGGCGACCTGGGCAGCGAGCCCGAGATCCACGTTCCGACCTTCTTCGTCGCTCCTGAGGGCAGGGGGGTGCCCCGGGGTGCCCGGATCCCCTGGAGCGTCTCCAACATCGACATCGCTCCGACGGTGATGACCCTTCTGGACCTACCGGTGGACGAAAGCTGGGTCGGGCGCTCCCTGACCGAGTTCATGGACGACCCCGGCTGGGGGGACCATCGAGCGGTCTTCGGCGAGACCGGAGGCAACTGGTTCGCCGAGAACGACCGGCGCCTGGTCGATGGCGTCGCCGGCAAGTGGCGCTGGGTCCGGCAGGGCCGCTTCAAGCTGATGCATATGCCGGTGCCGGCCGAAAAAGACTGTGATGTCGGGGAAAAATCAGGCAATGCCTGCCGGGTCCTCTACGACCTGGAGGAGGATCCGGGGGAACTCGAGGACGCCACCGGGCGCTACCCGGATGAGGCATCCCGGCTGGGTGGAATCCTGGACAACTGGCTCGCCCGGGACACCGGCGAACATGCGGATTACCACATAACCGAGGAGGCCAAGGAACAATTGAAGGCTCTGGGTTATCTCTGATCCCCCACGCAAACGGCCTTTTTTGTTCGACTTAGGTCTGCGAACCACGTAAATGATACAGCCGCAACACTTCTGCGTCGCACTTGCGGAAAATAGCGAGTTTTGGGGATGAAAAAAGACAAATTGGTCATGTCTTTCCCTTTGCTCACGAAACTGAACTGGCGTAAAAGTAGGGCACCAAGTTAGCCGTGCTGTCGGACCCGAAGGTGAGACTCGGTGCCGTTCAGTTGAAAGGGGGGGGATAGACCTGCAGCGCTTGTCCGTTCGTTCCATCCAATGTGCTGGTTAGGGGTATTTCTAATTTACGCTTCTGGAAAAGGAGTCAGAGGGAATGAAGAAACTCTTTTATCTGGGCTTCTGCCTGGTTCTGATGACCGGCTTCGGCTGTGCTATCACGAACTACGCGCTGATCACCGACAACAACCAGACTAGTGCTGGTGGTGGCGCTGGAGAAATCCGCGACACGTTTGGTAAGGCCAAGCTGGTCCACGCCTCGCAGTGGGCGACCTCGCAGGCCGACGGCATTGACGAGCTCCTGAACTTCGTCAACCAGCTGTCCGACGGTTCGCAGACTCTCTACACCCACAACAACTTCTCGGTTGCTGGTGATGCCACCTTCTCCGACGACCTGTACTGCTCGCCCGAGACCAAGGGCTGTGCCGCTGTCGTCTCCAAGGACGCCGATCCGACCGATCCGAACGAAGATCCGTTCGAGTCCCGTCTGAACGACGAGTGCCCCGGCGCTCGCAGCCTCTCCCTGTCGCTGTCGACCGGCCGTTACTACGGCGAGTGCGGTCGCACGGGCGCCTGGTCGCTGCAGGACAAGCTCTCCATGTACAACATGGGCGAAATGGGCGAAATGTTCGGTCGCGAAGTCCTCATGTACAACCTGAACGCCAGCAACTTTGGCGTGACGCTCGACAACAACGCCGGCTACGTGACCAACCTGCCGGTCTCCGGTGAAGCCACCGCTGCGCTGTCCCTCGCCGGTCAGTTCAACGGTATCCTTGATGCCACTAACCCGCTCATCGGCAACATGCTCCTCAGCTACGGTGCGTTTGTCCAAGAGCACGCCGCCGACATGACGACTGTCACCGTCACCTACAACGGTATCTCCCGTGAGTTCTTCATGGGTGGTTCCGACGAAACGGGTATCGGTAGCGTCAGCCGGATCATGTACAACGCCCACAACAAGTTCTAATTGGGCTTTTCGGTCACAGGGTTAGAGATAATCAAGGAATCAAGGAGCTTTTAGGAATGAAAAAACTCTTCTATCTGGGGTTTTGCCTGGTTCTGATGACCGGCTTCGGCTGCGCCATCACGAACTACGCGCTGATCACCGACAACAACCAGACTTCCGAGCCGGGCGGCGCGGGAGAAATCCGCGACACGACTGGTAAGGCCAAGCTGATCCACGCTTCGCAGTGGGCCACCTCGCAGGCCGATGGTATCGACGAGCTGCTGAACTTCGTCGATCAGGACGCCTCCGGCGGCCAGACCCTTTACACCCACAACAACTTCTCGGTCGCCGGCGAAGCCACCTTCTCCGATGACCTGTACTGCTCGCCTGAGAACAAGGGTTGCGCGGCTGTCAAGTCGTTCGATCCCGATGCCACCGATCCGTCCGACGATCCGTTCGACGGCAAGGTCAACGACGAGTGCCCGGGCGCCCGTAGCCTGTCCCTCTCGCTGTCGACCGGTCGTTACTACGGTGAGTGCGGCCGCACTGGCAAGCTCTCCCTGGCCGACCAGCTGAACCTGTGGAACATTGGTCGCCTCGGCAACCACGACGGCATGGACGTGCTCATGTACAACGTGAACCGCTCCAACGCCTCCATCACCCTCGACAACAACGCCGGCTTCGTCACCAACCTGAACATCGCCGGTAACCTGAGCGCCTGGACGACCATCGGCAACCGCCGCGCGGCCGCCCTCGACGCCACCAACCCGCTGATCGCCAACACGATCCGTGGCTACGCCGACTTCCTCGGCAACTACGCTGGTAACGTCACGACGGTGACCATCACTTACGGCAACATCAGCCGTGAGTTCACCTTCGCCGGCAACCAGGAAGGCAACCCGGACGGTATCTCCACCGTGAGCAACGTCCTGAACTTTGCCGCCCGCTACTAGTCTGCGCTAAGAAACCTTCGGGTTTCGGAAAGGGCGGGGCTTCGGCCCCGCCCTTTTTCTTTGTCTGGGGGCTGCTGCACCAGCGATGCCTCGGCTTGCCCAACGCCAGGCGGGCTGGTGCTAGCGCGCAGTGCTGGTGCCGGGGCGAGGTCGTGCGCTCCACCTCGTGGCGGCACCTCCGAAGGACGGCGGCCCGAGCCGGAGCGGGGTCAGGTCGGTGCTGCGCGGCGATTCGCCCGAACTACCGGTTGTCCAAAGCCTCGAGGGCCGCGGGTAGGTTGAGGTTGCCGGTGCCCGAGGCGGTGTCGAAGCCGGCCGGAGGGATGTCCTGGGCGGTTTCGATCAGGAGATCCTCGAGCTCCCAGGGCTCCAGGTCCGGGGCGGCCTGAAGGAGCAGGGCGGCGATGCCACCGATCACCCCCGCTGAGAGCGAGGTGCCGCTGGCCGGGGCGTAGCCCGCGACGGCGACCGGGGTGGCGATCGGCAGCTCCTCTCCCGGCGCCGAAAGCAGCGGGAAGCGATGCTCGCCGCACGCGCTGGGCCCCCGGGAGGACATGTCCGAGATCCCGCCGACGTCCCGGGTCGCGGCGACCGAGAAGACCGGCCGCCCGTCCGGGAAGGCGCCGACCAGCTGGGCAGGGGATTCCCCGCTGCCTTCGCCGGGGCCCGCGTTCCCTGCGGGGAAGATTACGAAGATGCCGCTGGCCTGCCAGGCACGGATGAAGGGGAGGTCAAAACCGGCGCAGGCATCCCGCTCGGGGTTGGACCAGGCATTGATCAGCACGTCGGGCCGCGCGACCCGGAACATCCAGTCGGCGGCCAGGGTCATGCGCACCCGGGAGTAGCGGTTTTGCCAGTTGGCCAGGGCGGCGCTCCAGGTGGCTCCCGGCGCGATCCCGATACGCCGACCCTCGCCGCGGCCGACCGCCGTGGAGAGCACGCTGGTGCCGTGTCCATTGTTGTCGTAGGGCTCGCCGAGGCCCTGGACCGGGTCGAACCAGCCGCGGCCCTCCGGGGCCATGCCGCCGGCAAGCTGTTCGTGCTTGCCGTGGACGCCGGTGTCGATAATTCCGACACGGATCCCGCTGCCATCCAGTCCCCGGGACCACGCCCGCTCCACCCCCAGAGCCTCGAGGGCCCAGCTGGTGAAGGCTTCCCCCAGCGCCGGAGAGGCCGGCCGTTCGGCGAGACCGCTTCCCGGGGAGCGGGTGTCGGCAAGGACGCGGGCCACCGAGGGGTGATTCGCCAGGCGGCGAATCCCGTCGGGCGAGCCCTCGACGATCATGCGGTTCACGATGGCGACACCCCGGTAGTAGTCGATCAAGCCCTCGTCGATCCAGCCGTCGAGGGTCGGTTCCAGGGTGGATTGCTGCTCGTTTGCCACCGCCTCGAACCAGCCGATCACGTCCGCCCGGCGCTCGTTGCGTTCGCGCTTGTCCGCAAGTACCCGTGCGGCGAGGCCCTCCTGATCGACCTGACGGGTCAGATCGACCAGGACCTGGATGCGGTCGCCGTTCCGGGCACGGCCCAGGCGCTCCTCCAGGGCCGGATCCAGCACGCCGGCGGCCCCGGGCAGCGTTTGATAAAGCGGAGCGGCAGCGGCCTTGCGAGGCGGCCTGGCGGTTCCTGAGCAGCCCGCGGCCAGAATCAGGGCGGTAATGGCCGCAATCAGGACGGTTCTCGTGAACGGTGTTTTCTGTGGATGTATTCGACTCATAGATCGCGTAGATACTACACGTCGGATCGGGAGGATTCTGCTGCCCCCGAGCCGAAAAACGGGTTGTCTCCCTTTCCCTGTGAGCGTAAGAAAGTAGACGCAAACGGGGGACCGGGAGGGGGTCCCGGCGGGTGCGCACGGGGACACGTGTGCCGATGTGCCATCCCGCCGGCTCCCAGTATCGATCGCGGCGTAAATGCCGTCGAGGAGTCCCGATGTCCTTTCGTGCTCTCCGGGCCATGGCCGGTTGTATCCGGCTCTCTATTCTGTTCACGGCCCTCGTCCTGCTCTCATTCGGTGTCGCGCACGCTCAGTTCGCGCAGATCTCGGTGGACCTGCTCACCGACGGTCAGGACTACACGATCCTCGGTATTACCGACGACGATCAGTCCGGGTTCACGGTCGGATCGGGCGATCTGAACGGGGACGGCTTCGACGACATCGTCACCGCGGCTCCCAACGGCGACGGCCCGTTCGACGCCCGGGACACCTCGGTAGGCGAGCTCTACATCCGCTTTGGCGGACCCTCGTTCCCGCTGACCCAGGATCTGTTCTCCGTACCCGCTGACGTGACCGTCTTCGGGATCGACCGGGACGACCGGGGCGCCCAGGTGGTCAGTTTCGGGGACATCAACAACGACGGCATGACCGACCTGATTCTCGGCGTGCCGGTCGCCGACGGTGGCGACAACACCCGCCAGGCCGCAGGCGAGGTATACGTCCTGTTCGGCCGTGCCGTCTGGCCCTCTGAAATCGATCTGCTGAACCCGGACCCGGCGACGACCAACGCCGACATCACCATCTTCGGCGAGGACGCCGGCGACCGCTTCGGCCGCTCCGTCGAGGTCGCCGACGTCAACGGCGACCTGATCGACGATCTGGTGGTCGGCTACCCGGGCAATGACGTTCTGGGCAGTTGCGAGTTTGCCGGAAGCACCCAGTGTATCGGCGACTTCGATTGCCCCGGCGTCGAGGAGCGCTGCCTCGGCGAGCGCCCCGATCTCGGCGGTGCGCTGATCTTCTACGGCCCACTGAGCGCCTCGACGGTCGATCTCAACGCCGGCAACACCGCGGACGTGGAGATTCGCGGCGACGACATCAACGACTTTGCCGGCCTGGTCATGACCACCGGCGACCTCAACGGC
>CAZBZH010000261.1:0-6331 GCA_964496265.1 uncultured Acidobacteriota bacterium
GCGGATGCAGCCGGGTGCCGGCCCCGCCGGCGAGGATGATTCCCTTCATCGTGTCTCCGTCGTGGGCGCGCGGCCGTTTCGACCCCCTGAAACTATCAGGCCGCCCGCCGGAAGGCGAGGGGTAAACCTCTTCAGCCACACCGTGTTAGGCTGAAAACATACGAACCGAAAGGGATGCTCCATGCCGCCTTTCAAGGCGCTCGCCCTCCTGCTGCTCACGGCCACCCCCGCCCTCGCCGTCGAGGGAGATGCTCGCTGCGAGCGCTGGCCGACCGACGTACGGGTTTCCTACGAGGGGCGCGAGGCGAAGTTGTTCGAGGCGCTGGTCTACGAGGTCCAAACTCACGGCGCGGCGCCGGACCGGGACGAGGTGCTGGAGCGGTTCGCGGCCTGCAGTTTCCGTCTGGCGGATCCTATCCCCGAACAGGGCGGTGACGCGGGCGCGGCTCCGAACTCCGGCGGCGAAGCCGGCGTCCGGGCCCCGGACTTCTTGCTCGAAGCGGGCCGTCGCGCCCTGCTGGCCAAACCCGCCGCCGGGGAGGAGGCCGGACGCAGGTTCGCCATGGACGGAGAGTTGCCGTCGGCCGCGCGGAAGCTGGTCCGCTATCTGGTCCGGCAACAGCCTTCCGACACGCGGGACACCCTGGAGAACCGGCTGTGGGTGTTGTGGATCGAGAGCTACGTCCGCTCACTGGGGCGTTTCAACGGGTACGAGTATGCCTCGGGGATCGCGGTCGATGACGCCTACGACCGGGGGCGCCGCTTCGCGGTCGGCTTCGAGTTGGAGGTCGAGGATGACGCGGCCCGGGTTGCGGCGATCAAGGATCCGGCGCTGGAGCAGCGCGACGTGAAACCGGGGGACCGCGTCGTCAAGCTCGACGGGAAGAGCCTGGGGGAACTCGATCATCCCGGGTGGATGGGCTACTGGTACGCAGACGCACCGTTTGAGTACGAAGTGACGCTAGTGCGTTCGGGTCAGGCGTTCAAGGTCCGGGGAACTGCCGTGGTCACGGCCATCGAGGAGGTGACCTCCACGGTTCACCAGGGGCTGGGCTACATCCGCATCCGCTGGTTCTCGGATGCAACCCTGAGCCGGGTGCGGCGCACGCTGCGCAGCTTCAAGCGTCAGCAGGTCGATCGGGTGGTGCTCGACCTGAGGCACAACCCCGGCGGCAAGGTCTCACCGGGGTTGGTCGATCTATTCTTCCGGCCCGGGCAGACCGTGATGTCTTACAAGACCCGCCGGGATGAGCCGAAGGATATCGAGGCCACCGTGGAGTACTTTGACTTCCCGACAGCGCTTCTGGTCGACGGCAATACGGTCTCGATGGCCGAGTCCCTGACGGCTGCCTTTCAAGCTCATCGACGCGGCCCCATCGTCGGCAGCAGGACATTCGGCAAGGGTGTCGGTCAGATGGTGATCCCGATCGGCGACGAAGGAGAGCTGCGGCTGGTCCACAGCACCTACTTCTTTCCCGGAACCCGGGAGTCCTGGATCGATGCTGGAATCGAACCGACGCATCCGGTCGAACTCGACGACACGGCTCTGGAGCTGCTGGCGCCCTATCTGGAATCGGGCGTGCTACGCTTCGAGCAACAGTGGTCCGACGATCCGGCACTCCGCGAAGCCGACCGCCAATTGAGGGGACAATCGTGAAGACTCTCGTCGCATGCCTGTTCGTGATCTGTATCGGTTTGCCGCTGCACGCGGAATCTGCAGAAGGCGCGGTTCCCATCGACGAAGCGGCAATTCTCGCCGAGATGGAAGCTCTGATCGAGTCGACGCCCGATCTTGACGAGAAGCAGCAGGAGAAGGCGCAGAAGCTGATCCAGAAGGGGGTCAAGGCACACGACGCCCAGAAGTACGACAAGGCAATCAAGGCCTATCGGGACGCGTTGAAGATCGCGCCCCTTTCTGATCTGGCCTACTACGAAATGGCCTACAGCTATCTGTTGAAGGGGGACCAGCTGGGCGCGCTGGACGCGGTGACACGGGCGCTGGCGATCAATCCGAAGAACGAGATCTACCACGTGGTCCGCGCCAACGCGCTGGACGACCTGGGGCTACGGGACCAGGCGATCTCGGCCTACCAGGAGTTGCTCGAGCTACAGCCTGAGAGTTACCTCGGGCATCTGAACCTGGGCATTACCTGCATTCGCGCCGAGCGTTTCGACATGGCGGAGGAGTCCTTCAAGCGAGCGATCGAGGTCAACCCGAAACATCCTTCGGGCTACTACCATCTGGCCAGGCTCTACAGTGGCCTCGGTTACACCTACGATGAGCAGGAGCTGCTGGAGAAGTTCGTCGAGGTCGGCGCCAACGATCAGCGCTTGCCCGCCGTGCAGAAACGGCTCGAGAGCCTGACGAACTCCAACATCAGTCTCAATATGGGCCACCCTTACTCGATGATCGAGTTGGCGGTCGGCATGGCTCGCTCCCAGTGGCAAACGACCAAGCATCGGGAGACCTTCCCTGAGGCCCGGGGCTACGCGGTAACCTACGAGGAAGACCGCGCGGTTTACGACCAGCTCCTCACGCTATGGCGGTCCGAGAAGGAAGACGACCCTGAAGCCAGTTTCGCCTTCTATGACCTGATCCTGATGATCGACGACGCCGGGTTTCTCGACGAATACATCTGGTACAACCGCCAGAATGAGTTCGGCGAACGGGGTGCCCGGTGGCTCGAGCAGAACAGCGAGCGGATCGACGCCTTCCTGGCCTGGGCCCGGGAAAACGATCTGGTGCGAGAGCCCGAGGCCGAGGCCGATCCGCTGGACTCGTTGAGAGATCTCCCGTTAGCGGTCATTCAGGCCCTTGATGAATCTCCGCGAGAGTACGAGCTCGCCGGTGTCGGGGACAAACCCTACGGTCTGCTGGAACGAGAGAAGCAGCGCTTTGCCGAGGGTCTCGAGCTGACCGGGGGGAATCGGCTGCGCTGCGACCGCGTCGCTGAGCGTGTGGACGCGTGGAGCGTCGATCAGGGCGCCGACGCCTTGATTCCGGTGTTTCGTTGTTTCTATCCCGGGGACGCGGCCTACCAGGCCGCGGCGGGCAAGACCGGCTCTCTCGGTGTCGAGATCGAAGAGATTTCCTTCCGTCCCGTCGGCCACATTGAGCATGGAGAGGGCACCAAGATCTCGTTCCATGGTGCGAATCTGACCTACCTGCTGGTCAAGGCGGCCTGGCCCCACGAATCAAGCTTGCGTCCGTCCGATGATGACGGCAGCCGCCCGACGATCCTCGAAGAGTTGTTTGCGGTGCGGGCCACCGTCGGCGCGATACTCAACTCTCAGGACGACGAGGACGAAGGAGAGGTCGACGACGAAGAAGAGGAGCCCGGCTCCGTCGAAGATGACCCCGAGGTCACCGAGCGGATGCTCGCCGCGGCAAGGCACGGGGTGCTCGAGGGCTTCGTACTGTACGAGATGATCCACAAGAACTACCGAATTCCGCTGGACCGGTTGGAAGACGACCAGCTATTGCAGGTCGAGCGTTATCTGCAGTTCTTCGTGCTGGGAACCCTCGAGCTGCGGGATCGCTAGGTTCGGGAACAGCGCCGGGCCACCAGAAGGGCTGCGGCCAGAAGCGCAAGCGCGCCCGGCGGCACCAGCAGCACCAGGGGGCTCGGGTCGCCGGAGTGGACGGAGACGCCGCCGAGAAAGAAGCCGGTCGGCATCAGGATCGTGGCCGCGATCATCAGCGCCGATGGAGCACGGGTCCAACGGCCGGCGCCGAAGGCCCAGGTCGTCGCCGCGAAGGCGATGTGCAACAGCCCGATCAGCGTGCCGTGGGCATGGGCCAGGGTCCACATCAACCTGCGCGTCGAGTTCGATACATCGAGATAGAAGCCCAGCTTCAGGCCGTGCATCACCTCGAGCAGGGTGCCGAGCAGGATGAACAACACCAGGGACCACCACCCGATCGACAGATGGATCCTCACGACGCGATCGGTCTGTTGTTGAGGGCTCATTCGGCCAATAGGAGTGGACGCCGGTCCCGTTGAGCGAGCAGGCGCTGGTAGCGAGCCGACCCGCTGGCGTTGGCGCCCAGGAGTTCGGCCACGCCGTCGGGCAAGCGCCTTGCCGGGTGAAGTGCGTAGCGCTCCATCACCGCCCGGCGTAGCTCGCTGCGGCCGTTCATCGGAGCCGATTCGTCCCACTCGAGATCGTCGTAGCCGTCCAGTGAGCGCAGGCTACGCCAGGCGACCAGCCGCACCGCGTGGTAAGGGTCTTCCAGTAAGGGTGCGAGAGCTGCCGGGATCCAATCCTCCCCGGAAGCGCGCCGCGCGTCATCCCAGCCAAGGGTCCAGGCGGCAAGGGCTCGCTGGCCGGCATCTCCGCGCAACGCCCACAACAACGTCGCAGAGATGTCTCGCTCGTCTTCGGTCAGTTGCGGCACCGGTCGCCGATACCAGCGCGTCAGGTGCTCGGCGGTCCAACCCAGCGACTGATCCAGGTGGCATTGGTTGCACGCGTTGGGGCGACCGGAGGCCGCGGCGGAGGTAACCGCCGGGCTATCGATGGTGTGGTTGCGCATGGCCTTCAACAGCCCGTAGGTCGCGTGGGGCATGTGACAGTTCATGCAGCGACTGCCCGCGGAGGCCGGCGAGTGGTGGGTGTGCGCCTCCAGTGCGTCCGCGGCGTCATAGGATGCGTGACAGCCCACGCAAGCCGCGTCTCCCCGCATGTCTTCGTGCAGCTGATCGTCGGCCCACGGCGAGAGATCTTCCCCTTCCGGGTGCATCGAATGACAGGAAAGACAGGAAAGCTCCCCTTCGCTAAAGCACGCGCTGTCCCGCAGTCCGTTGTACTCCCGGCCCGAGACGCGAACGGTCCCGTCCGGCCAGTAGCTCTCCCGGAAGAATTCCGGGATCGCCTCGAGCTGCTTCACCAGCGCGTCCGGGTTATCGCTCGGGCGACCGCGTACCACGGTCTTGGTTTCGGCCAGTCGCTCCCCGGCCCGGTAGGGGAATCCGTCGTCGAGCCAGGCGTGAAACAACTCTTCCTCGAAAACGACGTAGTTGCTGTGACACTGGCCGCAGACTTCGCTGGAGCGTCGATGATCGAGCTGCGCCGGTTGCACCACCGTCGGATCGTCCCCTGCGCCGAAGTGCAGTCCGTAGCGCCGCAGCGGGTTGCGATTCCGGGCCACATGTTCGCTTGCGGGGCCATGGCAGGATTCACAGCCGATGCCGAATTCAGCAGCGCGGGAATCCCAGCTGCCGTCCTCCAGGGGGCGGGGGCGGCCCTGGGTCACGTGACACTGGATACAGACCAGGTTCCAGCGGCCGGTCTCCGAGCCGGACCCATGTTGCGGCGGGCGGATGAAGGCCGCGCTGCGGGGAATCCAGAGATCGTCGGCGAACAGATAGACGATGGGTAGCTGGCCGAGGCGGCGTGAATCGAGGCTGTCGTACCACAGCACCTGCATGTGGTGGGACCCGGTGCTCATCACGATCTGGCGTTCGATACGGGTGCCGGGATTGTCGGGATCCTCCATCTCGACCCAGGTCGCGTCCGCTCGTCGCGAGAATCGGTAGCGTGATCCCGCCACCCACAGATCGCCTGGCTCGATCCGCACATCGAGGTCCCCATCGATCACCTGGGTCATCGAGCTGTGGTAGGAGCTGCGCCAGCTCTCGTGCTCCGACGGGTGACAGGACTGGCAGGTGTCGGAGGTTGCGAAGTCGTCGAAGGGTTCCGCAAGCGGCCGATTGGCCGGAGGTGTGGCCGATGCCGCGCCGATCGACGGCTCGGAGTTCGCGAACAGCAGCGCGGCGCACACGAGCAGCAAGGACAGGGTTGTCGTCAAGCGGACCATGGTTGAGGTTCCCCACTTCTCGAAGAGACCTATCCATAGCCCGAACCGCTCCCCGCCGGTACGACACTTTGCTTGCGGCTTGCTGACGGGTTGCCCGCAACGTGAACTCGATCAGACCGACGGACCCGAAACAGGAGCAATCGCGGACGCGTCGCCGGTGTAGCGCCGGAGGCGTGCGGTGCGCCGGTCCACAAGAAAGTAGGGAGGGCGCCGAAACTTACGTATCCGTCGCGCTGACGCTCCAGATCGCGATCGACCGTCCCCGGAGTCAGAAGCCGATCTTGCGCATCACCGCCCGGGGCAAGTTGCGGATCACCAGCATGATCAGCGCCCAGATGCCCGGGGCGTAGACCACGGGCTTGCCGCGATCGATCGCGCTCAGCACCTTGCGGGCGACGCCATCGGGTTCTCCGGCGAACGGCGGAGGTTTGAGGCCCGCGGTCATCCCGGTCTTGACGAAGCCCGGCTTGACGCAGACGGTGCGCAGTCCCTCGGCGCGGAACTTGTGGT